>JARKOX010000195.1 GCA_029975525.1 Prolixibacteraceae bacterium
AACAGGGTGGAGGTATGGAGTGATGAAGTAAAGAACCCAGTAGCAGTGCGTTATTGCTGGGAAAACTTCGAAATAGGTACCTTGTTCAATACTGCAGGACTTCCTGCCTCTTCGTTCCGAACAGATAACTGGGACAATTAGGCAGTCTATTGAAATCTTGCTTTACGCGATTCTTTTACGTATTAGGGGAACACTTGACAGAATGGGAGCCTTCAAGATTTTAATTCGGTAATTGTATTGGTTGGAAAGAGCTTCCAAAGCAAAAATCACTTTTTTAATGCATTTGTTCAAAGGGTTCGAATTGTGATCCATAACATTAATGACGATGATGAAATACTTCAGTTATCTTTTTCTACTTTCTCTGCTTAACTTAGTCGTAAGTGCCCAAAATGCGGTCATAAGAGAAGAAGTTTTACCGCTGTTAACTTATCCTTTCTCAGATCCTGACATGGTGCCTGAGGTTGGCAGGATATATCCCTATTATAGGTTCAATGGTTATACAGATAAGGGAGTTGTCAGAGATTGGAAGATGATTGTTTTAGAAAATAAGTACATAAAACTCTGGGTCAATCCGCAGGTAGGAGGAAAGATTTGGGGTGCTATAGAAAAATCTACTGGCAGGGAATTTATCTATTTCAACCATGTTGTGAAATTCAGGGATGTTGCCATTCGAGGTCCCTGGACTTCTGGTGGTTTGGAATTTAACTTTGGATTGATTGGCCATGGCCCCTCATGCGCCAATCCTGTTGACTATTTTACAAGAACAAATAACGATGGAAGTGTGAGTTGTTTTGTCGGCAATCTGGATCTGCCAAGCCGCACACGGTGGATGGTTGAAATAAATCTTCCACCAGACAAAGCCTATTTTACCACCCGTTCAGTCTGGGATAATCCCACTGTATTGGACCAGTCGGGTTACCATTGGACAAATCTGGGAATTAAAACAGAAGGTAATTTGGAGTATCAATTCCCAGGCAACAAGTACATCGGTCATGACGGGAAGTCCTATGCTTGGCCAAAAGATGATAAAGGAAGAGATCTTCAATTTTATGAAAACAATAATTTTGGCTCTTACAAGTCTTACCATGTCTTAGGAGAGTTGACCAACTTTTATGGTGGATTCTGGCATAAGGATAATTTCGGATTTGGACATTATGCGACTTATGACGATAAACCCGGAAAAAAAATCTGGATTTGGGGGCTTTCCGATCAGGGAATGAATTGGGTAAAACTACTTACAGATACAGATGGACAATATACGGAATTTCAATCTGGGCGTACCTTTAATCAAGCGAATGAAGCAAGCAGCTTTACCCCTTTTAAAAATAGAAGCCTGACTGCAGGATCAACCGACGAGTGGACAGAATTTTGGTTTCCTATAAAAGAAACTCAAGGGCTGAAATCTGCACTTCCTGAAGGATCCGTAAACCTCCGGCTGCATGGTGATTCGGTATATGTTTGGTTTTGCCCCAATGAAAGAATAGATAGAAGATTAGAGATCAAAAATGGCAAGGATATAATATTTGCCAAGGATATTCACTCTGATCCCATGGAGATGGTATTCGCATCAGTTCAATACAAAGGAAATATTCAGAATCTGAGTGTTTGGGTTGGCAATAAATTGATTTTCGATGCTGACCATGAAAAATACAGACTAAATCGTCCGGCGGAGACGATTACAACATTTAACTGGGAAACAGCTTTTGGCCATTTTCTAAAAGGCAAAGAGATGGAACGGCAACGCTGGTATAGCAAAGCCGGGGAAGAATACGAAAAATCTTTAGCAGTAGAGGCATCCTTTGTTCCCTCGCTGACCGGAATGGCAAATATCAAGTGCCGGGAAACAGATTACCAATCAGCAATGGAATACGCACTGTTGGCACTTTCAGTAGATACCTATGATGGCTATGCCAATTTGATCTATGGATTGGCCGGATTAGCCCTTGGTGATACTATCTCTGCCATCGATGGATTTTCTATAGCATCAGCTGATATATCCCAACGTAGTGCAGCGTATAATTCGCTTGCCTCAATTTATATTTGCAAGGGAGACTTTCAGAGAGCATATGCATATGCTGAAAAAAGTCTCCAATTTAATCAGTTGAGTAATGAAGCTTCTCAGTTGAAGATCCTAACTCTAAGGAAAATGAGAGCACACGAACAAGCAAATAAAGAAATAATGAGACTGGAAACAAATGACCCTCTCAATCATTTCGCGCGGTTCGAGAGGTATCTGAGTGATCCTTCTGACTATAACCTCCAGCAAATACGAAAATACATTAGCAACGAGTTTCCCTGTGAAACCTATCTTGAATATGCTTTGTGGTATTATAAGCATAATCAGGTGGAAGATGCTCTTTGCGTACTCAATTGTGCGCCTGAAGATAAACCGATAATTCTGTGCTGGAAAGGCTACTTGAGTCACCTTCTTGGTAGGAACAAGCACGCATCTGATGAATTGAAAAAAGCGCTAAAGATTAGTCCTAACCTAGTTTTTCCATTCAGACCAGAGACGCTAAAGGCACTCGATTGGGCACAAAGCATCTCAACTAACTGGATATTAAAATATTATTCTGCATTAATCTATCTAAACGCTGGCGCAACAGCGAAATCCCTTGCTTTATTAGAAAGTTGCGGAGATACAGCAGATTTCTACCCTTTTTATGCAGTTCGATCAGGCCTTTATGTATCTGATAGTGAAAAATCTCAGAGGGATGTCGATAAAATAATAAAACTTGAAACGAATGATTGGAGAGCCGGATTATTTGCATCGAAATATTATCTCGACCACGGAAATTATCAGAGATCAGAAGAAATTGCCAGGAAATATTTTGAGATAAATACTAAAAACTATTATCTCGGGTTGCAGTATGCGAAAATTCTGGAATTAAATAGAAAATATGATGCTTGCATTAAAATACTTGGGAAAATATGGATTTTACCGAATGAAGGAGCTACAGAAGGGCGAATAATCTGGCGAAACGCTAATATTGGAAAAGCTTTGGAATATTTTGAGAAAACTAGCTATAGAAAAGCTTTGGAAAGCATTCACAACTCAAAAAAATGGCCTGCTAACCTCGGAGTAGGTAAGCCTTTTGAGGTTGATGAACGATTTGAAGATTTTATCTCTATGCTGTGTCTTCAAAAAACTGGAAACCAAACATCTGCAAAAGAGTTACGCGACAGAATTATCCACCAGCCTCCACAACAAATGGTTTCAGATGACACTAACGACTTCCTGACTGCATGGCTTTGGAAAGAATCAGGCAACAAGTCCAAAGGAGATTCTCTGATGAATCACTTGATTAAACGGAATCTTTCCTCCGTGAAGAGAATATGGTACCAAGCTTTTTATTCAGGCGAATTACAGGAGGTAGAAAAAAATGTAGGAGAACCAGGCCGAACGGACCAATTATTTTTTTTCTTGAGATGGCTAATTAAAGTCTAATAACAAATAAACGTTTGGTTAACACCGATATTTAGCTTTATAATTTAATAAAAGACCGAGGATGAAGAATTGCAAAAAAATTAAGTTGATATATAATATTTTATTTGTTTAAGAGATCAACTAAGGGGAACTGTATTTGCAGAAAACCTTGCTCTAAAATTTTTGATTTTTATAGATTCGTGATGAGTCAGGGATATTGCATCTTTTTGAAGAGATGGACGATATGTGAATTTTTATAGTGACCTCAAGGAGATTCTCAAACGGGTTGTCCTTGCCTACTTTTGTTCAAAACGTTTTAAAAAGTAAAATCTTCCAGAAAAAAGATACATTTGAAAAGTAAGAAAAAACAGCCGGCTAGAGTTCAGTTTGTACAACCACATAATAAAAATGAGTGCAGAAAGCCAAGCATGGATCGGGTTCAGGCTGAACGAGATGATGGGGGAGTTAGTCTTTCTGTTTTTGTTAATTCCATTTTTTTCGATTGGTCAGAAGCATTGTTGGGGGGACCAACCTTGTGGACAATATTTCCGAAATCCGGGTGTAGATATTTTGGGAGGTAATAAGAATTTTTGCATTATTGCTCCCGACAGCTCTACCTCGTTGCTCAATTCGGAATTTCCAGGTATCGTGCAACGCCTTTGGATGATGCGTAAGTCCAGCGATTCATTGTTACTGCGAACATCCGTTTTTAGTTTTTCGTTTGAGGAGGGAGAGCTGGTATCCAGCCTTTCGCCCGATAGGTTACTGGGTACCGGCTTCCATAGCACAAACGAGCTGTTTTTTTTTTGTGGGGCGTCTGCAATCCGATCATTTCGAAATGCGGTCGTGGCTTTTTCATACCGGCTGCAACGTAAACATAGGTGCCCAATTGCCGTCTGGTGTGGTCAAAGAAAACCATCAGGAAAATTGGTTGTTGCCGTTCAACAGCTTTATTGGGAATTTGGTCGGTGCGCTCCGGTTTGGCGGATTTTATCCGGCGAGAAAGGGTAAATGGTATGCAGGAGATGATAGGTTTGTTGTTGGCAGTATGAATAGCATCCGGTTATATGGCGCGGAAGTGGAAAATAATTTGAGTGTGGTGTGGGAAATTTATTGTGCCTGCCCAACTTGTGACACTAATGTTGTCCTCTATGAAAGAGACATTGCTTCCAATGACCACTCTGGGGGAGAACGTTTCGGCAGGTGTCGCTTCCATCTGGCCGTTCCGATTGCTTTTTACAAAATCGCTGGTTTTCCCACCGAAGCCGGACCTGCCAATGATTGCCGGAAACATCATGAATGTGTAGCCTTTGGGCAAATGATACAACTAAAAAATCAAGTATATATATGAAAACGAAGATTCTCCGATCATTTTTTTTATTAGGGGTGCTGGTTGCGATTTCGACACAAAATATGGCGCGAACGGCTGCATCCCCCGGAAGTGTTGTGCAACATCTCAGCATTAAAGTCGCCAAAAGCGGCGTTGAGTTATCCTGGAAACCGGTTCCGGGCGCCACGGGCTATACCGTTTATCGTGCTGCGGGACGCTTCGGCAAGTACGAACCGGTTAACCGGAAACCTGTGAAAAAAACATCGTTCTTCGACAATGACGGGAAACACAAATACGCATATTTCAAAGTCAGTGCGTGGGTGGGCGGCAAGGAGAGTGATCCGTCGGCCCCTCAGTCGTTAGAGATGGAGCTGTTCGGCAGCAACACCCTGGTCGTTTCGCCTGACGACTCACGCGAAGCGGTGCGGCAGGAAATCGAAAAAATCACCAAAGAGCTGGCAAACGGCCGGATTTCTCAGTTTACCAACCGAAGGCAGGCCATTCTGTTCAAGCCCGGCAACTACGACTGGTTGGGTTTTGAGAACGGATTTTATATGCACGTTGCTGGACTCGGGTTCAGTCCGACCGAAACCCGGATCGACCGCGTGTCGGTCAACACCAATTGGCTGGGCGGTAACAATGCGACCTGCAACTTCTGGCGGGCATTGGAGAATGTAACCCTGCTCAACCACTCCGGAGAGTTCAATTATGGAGTGTCGCAGGCTGCCCCCTTGCGACGTCTTAAAATTCAAGGAAAGGTTAACCTTGACATGGGCGGATGGGCAAGCGGAGGTTACCTGGCCAACTCGCTGGTAACCGATACAATCGGGTCGGTCAGTCAGCAGCAGTTTTTTCTGCGTAACAACCAGCTGAACTATTTTCAGGGAGTGAACTGGAACCTGGTATCGGTAGGCGATGTGGGGACAATCGAACCCAAAGCCAACCGTTCGATCGTAAACCAAACCCCGGTAATCTACGAGAAGCCGTTCATCTATTTTTCCAACGGTGATTATCGGGTGTTTTTGCCAGCCCGCCGTGAGAACGAAAAAGGTACCACATGGAGCGACGGCAAAACCGAACAGGGAGTTTCCATTTCGCTCGACCGCTTTTATGTGGCCCGTGCCGATATCGACAATGACGCAACGCTCAATCATCAGCTTCAACTTGGTAAACACATTCTTTTTACGCCTGGTATCTATCAGGTTTCCCAACCGCTGCAGGTGAATAAACCCAATATCATTTTGCTGGGGCTGGGACTGGCTTCCATTCAACCCACGGCAGGGAACAACGCCATGGAGGTGGACGATGTGGAAGGTGTGCGTATTGCCGGACTAATCTTCGATGCCGGTTCGGGGGTTAATCCCGCCACCAGCACCGGCGGCTCGCCTGTTTTGCTTCAGGTGGGGAAGCGGGGAGCCCAGAAGGATTTGAGCCACAATCCCATTGTGCTGAGTGACCTCTTCTTTCGCGTGGGCGGCGTTGATACGGAAGAGCCGTGCCGGGCTGACATATCGGTCGAGATCAATGCCCATTCCACCATTGGCGATCATTTCTGGGTTTGGCGTGCCGACCACGGACAGCAGGTGGCCTGGGAGCTGAACCGTGCCGACTACGGTCTGGTGGTGAACGGCGACGATGTAACCATTTACGGCTTGTTTGTGGAACACTATCAAAAGTACGATACCCACTGGACCGGGAACAACGGACGAGTCTACTTCTATCAGAATGAAAAGGCCTACGACGTACCCACGCAGAAAGACTGGATCGGCCCCGATGGCAATGGCCACGGCTGGGCGGCCTACCGGGTCTCCGACAACGTCAAGAAGCACGAAGCGTGGGGCGTGGGCGTCTACAGCGTCTTCATCAACACCAAAGATTTTGTCCTGCTCGAAAATGCCATCGTTACACCTCCAGAGGGAGAGATCACCATTCATTACCCTTTTACGGTCTTGTTGTCGACCAAAGGAGGGATCGAACACATCATCAACGGGGTGGGCGGACCTCACACCAACAGGGAGTCGGAGCGTGGATCCCGCGTGATCCTTCCTCCGGAATTTAACAAAGTCTGGAAAAGCCAACGACCTTGATTGATTAGGACAGCTGTTTGAAGGATAAACAGGTTGTTTTTGGTATTTTCGAACCGTCAGGGAGGAACGCTTCTACGTTCCGGAAAATACCATAAAAATGCGATGAATATGAAAAACTGTTTTTTGTTCCTTTTTTTATCTCTTCCGTTATTCATTTTCGGGCAGCATAGCGAAGAACCTGCTCTGAGCAACAAAGAGTCTTTTTCGATGGTCCTGTTTCCGGATCCTCAGAATTATACCAAGTTCGATACCAACCAGCCTGTGCTGGAGTTGATGACAGCCTGGACTGCCCGGCAGGCAGAGAAACTCAACATTAAAGCGGTGCTTTGTACCGGCGACCTGGTCGAACAGAATGAACTGCTAATCGCCGATGGGGTCAACGGGAACCAAACCAGCCGGGAGCAGTGGCAGGCCGCCTCCCGGGCGTTTGAACGCCTGGACAATCTCCTGCCTTATATTATTGCGACCGGAAACCACGATTACGGATACAAAAGAGCTGAAAACCGGCAGACCAATTTCCCGGCCTATTTCTTCCCGGAAAGAAACACCGGCTGGAAAAGTGTTCTGAAAGAGGTTTTCAACAATAGTTTTGGTTATCCAACCCTCGAAAATGCTGCCTTTGAGTTTGACCTGCCCAACTGGCGGAAAATATTGGTGGTGGTGATCGAATTTGCCCCCCGCGACGAAGTGCTTCAATGGGTGAAAGGATTGGCTTCCTCGGCAACGTATCAGGAGCATTTAATTGTGCTTCTTACTCACTCCTATCTCGCCGGAAATAATCAACGGATTAAGCAGGAGAACTATAAAGTTAATCCGGCCAACTATGGCGAAGCGATCTGGAATAAACTCGTTTCCTGCTCTTCCAACATTGAATTGGTCATTTCCGGTCATTATTGTGTAATTGGCAATTATGAGGAGAATGTGGGGTACCGGACAGATAAAAACCAGGCCAACCGTACCGTGCATCAAATGATGTTTAATACCCAGACCGATGGCGGAGGATGGCAGGGTAATGGCGGAGATGGCTGGCTGCGTCTGCTGGAATTTTTACCCGACGGGAAGACGCTCAGGGTCAGGACCTATTCTCCTTTCTTTGGATATTCGCCCAAAACGAAAAGCATGGCCTGGCGAACCGATGCGTTCGATCAGTTTGAGATGATATTTGAATGAATGTTTCATAGAAAACCAATAGTACTGATGATCAAATTTATTCCTTTCATCCTGTCTGTCATCTGGATAGCCGGATGTACACCTGCCCGGCAGGTACCTGCCGGGTGTCAGGCCTACACCGAAGCAGATATCCCCGAAACGGTACTTGCAGACTGGAACGCGGTGGAGAGCGGACTGCACGCCTCCGTTGGCACAATTGACCGGCGTTATGCCAAAAAAGAGATTCCCGATGTTGACGTCAAACTGGAGTGGAACGGTTCGGCCTGGAAAGGCGAGCGTGTTTCAGCCCAGCTGGTTCTTTGGAGTAAAGACAGCGTCGCACAGCTGAATTTCCGGTTTTCCGATTTTGTCTCTTCCGAAGGAAAAACCATTGCCGCCCAGTCGGCACAGGCCCGTTTTGTACGGTATGTCATTACGGATGAATTTGCCGATGGCTGCGGAAAACGTGACCCCCGGGATTACGCCAGCTCCCTGAGCGCTGACGTCCTGGACAATATCGGTTGTTTCGATATGTCGCCCCGCACCACCCGCCCGGTGTGGATAACCATCGAGGTACCCGCCGATGCGGCACCAGGGGTTTACACCGCAGCACTGCAGCTGTTTGCCCAAGGGGAAAAGAGCCGGGATTTTACTTTGACGCTCGAAGTCCTTCCGCAAACACTTCCAGCGCCCTCAGAATGGAAATTCCATCTGGATTTGTGGCAAAATCCTTACGCCGTTGCGCGTGTCGCGGGCGTTGAACCGTGGTCTGAGTCCCATTGGAAGGCGTTATCCCCGGTGATGAAAATGCTGGCCAATGCCGGACAGAAGGTGATTACGACGACCCTCAACAAACGTCCCTGGAACGGACAAACGGAAGATGCCTATGATACCATGATCGGATGGACCAAAAAAGCTGATGGCACCTGGGGGTACGACTATTCTGTTTTTGACCGGTGGGTGCAGTTTATGATGGCTTTGGGTATCAAGGGGCAGATCAACTGTTATTCAATGGTCCCGTGGGGAAATTTCGTGTTCTATTTTGATGAAAAAGAGGGCCGCGAGATAAAGGTTTCTGCTGCACCGGGATCGCCGGAATATGCTGACTTGTGGACCCCGTTTCTGCACGATTTTGTCAGGCATCTCGAACAAAAAGGATGGAAAGAGATCACCCGGATTGCCATGGACGAGCGGGCTCCCGCCGAAATGCAGGCGATGCTGAAGTTGCTGGGCGAAACAGCGCCCGGAATGAGCGTTGCGCTGGCCGATAACCACAAAAGTTACAAGCTCTATCCCGACCAGCTGACCGATTTGTGTGTGGCTCACGGTGCAACGGTTGACCCCGCCGACCGGATTTATCGCGCCCGGAAAGGATATGTGACGACCTGGTATGTCTGTTGTGCCGATCAGTTCCCGAATGTGTTTACCTTTTCGTCGCCCGCCGAGGGGGTATTTATCGGTTGGTACACCATGGCGGCCGGCTTCGACGGCTTTTTGCGCTGGGCTTACAACAGCTGGGTAAAGGAGCCGCTGCTTGATTCGCGGTTTCGCACCTGGCCTGCCGGCGACACCTATATCGTCTATCCCGATGGGCGCAGTTCCATCCGCTTCGAGCGGCTGATCGAAGGCATTCAAGATGCGGAAAAGATCCGGATATTGCGGGAAAACCTGCAGCGCGACTCTTCGCCGGAAGCAACGAAAAAGCTGCAGCAACTCAACGAGATGGTCAGCCGCTTTAATGTGGCCAGCCAACCCGACAACTGGGAAGAGATGCTGAACGAGGGTAAAAAGTTGCTGGAAACCTTGTCGAAACCCTGATGTGGGCGAGTTGACGGTCAGGTAGCGGTGCTACCTCACTTTTTGAAATCATACCATCTGGTGAAATGAGGGCTTTTTTCGGTTGGGCGGACCTCCGGAAAACCAAGCCGCCTCCTTCGCCGGATGGTATTATTTTTTTCTGACGACAGGAAGATCTTGCCATCCGTTCAGTCGAAGCCTCCGGAGCTTTTCTGGGCCGAAAGGCCGATGGGTAACCTTTCTGGAAGGAAGTTGTTCAGACCCCTTAATTGTATCCAGATTTTAAAAAGGTATATCTCAAATTGAAAGTTTGGTTGATGAGGGGCGCCTATTTTTAGGCCACCAATAAACCTATGCTGAAAATGAAAAAAATGCAGTTGCCTTTGGGAATCTGTAGTGTACTGATTGGGTTGCTGGGCTTTTCAGTATCTGCCGGACCGCCTGCCGGGTATGTTGCTACAACCGTTGCTGAAAAACAATTCACCTTGTCCGCTCCGGAAGGGGTTTCCACGCTGGTCGTCAGTTCGGCCGATTATCCGGGGGTGATAACCGCTTTGAAAAATCTACAAACCGATATTGGCCGGGTAACAGACCGGCTGCCTGACATCGTCTACAACGATTTGCCCGGTCAAAAACCATTGGTAATTGTCGGGACGATCGGTAAAAGCCCCCTCATAGCGGAACTGGTAAAAAACAGGAAGCTGGATGTTCAGGAGATTGCCGGGAAGTGGGAGGCTTTTGTGATTCAAACGGTTGAGGAGCCCTTCCCTGGCGTCGGGCAGGCGCTGGTGATTGCCGGAAGCGATAAGCGCGGCACCATCTATGGAATTTATGACCTCTCCGGGCAGATCGGGGTTTCACCCTGGTACTGGTGGGCCGATGTGCCGGTAAAAAAACAGGAACGGTTATCTGTGAAAGCAGGCCGCTATCTTTCCGAAGGTACGAAAGTAAAGTACCGGGGCATATTCCTGAACGATGAAGCGCCGGCGCTTTCCGGCTGGGTCTCCGAAAAATTTGGCGGGTTCAACCACCGGTTCTACAGCCACGTTTTTGAGTTGATCCTCCGGCTGAAAGGGAATTTTTTGTGGCCCGCCATGTGGGGCAGAGCCTTTTTTGACGACGACCGGCAGAATGGTGTGTTGGCCGATGAAATGGGGATTGTGATCGGCACCTCGCACCACGAGCCGATGGGCAGGGCACAGGCGGAGTGGCGCCGTTTCGGAGCCGGACCGTGGGACTACAGCCGGAATTCGAAAGTGCTGGCCAACTTCTGGAAGGGGGGTGTCGAACGGAATAAAAACTGGGAAACGCTGGTCACCATCGGTATGCGTGGCGATGGCGATGAACCGATGAGTGAAGAGAGCAACATCGCCCTGTTGGAGAAAATTGTAAAAGATCAGCGTAAAATACTGCGGGAGGTAACCGGCCAGAAAGCTGAAAAAATCCCGCAGGTGTGGGCGCTTTACAAAGAGGTGCAGGATTATTACGACAAGGGGATGCGGGTGCCCGATGATGTAACCTTGTTGCTTTGCGACGACAACTGGGGCAATATCCGTAAACTGCCCGATATTGATGCGCCGGTGCATCCCGGGGGATATGGCATCTATTATCATTTCGATTATGTGGGCGGTCCGCGGAACTATAAATGGATCAACGTAAGCCAGATACAAAGGGTTTGGGAACAGATGAACCTGGCCTGGAGCCACGGCGTCGACCGCATCTGGATTGTGAATGTGGGGGATTTGAAGCCGATGGAATATCCCACCAGCTTTTTTCTCGACATGGCCTGGGACCCTGAGCGGTTTCATCCGCAGAACCTGTTTCAGCATACCGTGGAATGGTGTGCGCAACAATTTGGGGAAAAATATGCCGACGAGGCCGCCCGGCTAATCAACCAGTACACCCGGTACAACCACCGGGTTACTCCCGAATTGCTGAACGACAAAACGTACAGTCTCGAAAACTACAACGAGTTTGAACGTGTGCGGAATGATTACCGCGACCTGGCGCTGGATGCCTTTCGGTTGTACAATCTGCTTCCGGAGCGTTACCGGGATGCCTTCGACCAGCTGGTGCTGTTCCCGGTCAACGCCTGTTCCAATCTGTACGAAATGTATTATGCCGTTGCCAAAAACAGAGAACTGGCTGCCCGGCAGGATCCGGAAGCCAATCGGTGGGCGCAGGTGGTCAGGGAGTGTTACGACCGCGACTCGCTGCTGACGGTTCATTACAATCAGGATATTGCGCAGGGCAAATGGTCGCACATGATGGACCAGATCCGCATTGGATACACCTATTGGCAGGAGCCGCGTTCCCGCCGGATGCCGGAAGTGACTCTGGTTGCTCAGCCTGAAACGCCGCGCACCGGCGTGGCTTTCGCCGAGGCCGGCGGGTATGTTGCCATCGAAGCCTGTAATTTTCAAAAATCCCGCGGGACAGCCCATATTCACTGGGAAATTATTCCCGGCCTGGGGAAGACCGATTCGGCGGTTACCACGCTTCCGGCCGGTCAATATCCGGCGGCATCCGACTCAGTTTATCTGGAATATTACATCCGGTTCGAGTCTGCCGGCGATTTCGAGGTTACCGTCCTGCTGTCGCCCACCTTAAATTTTAATGCCAACAAGGGGCTTCGGTATGCCCTTTCATTTGATGGGGGCGGGGAACAGGTGGTCAACATCAACCGGCAATATACCCTCCGGGAGATGGAACAGTGGCAGGCCAGCCGGATCAACGAAACCAAAACCGTGCATCGTATTACGTCGCCCGGCCTGCACCGGTTGCGCTTCAGGGTGCTGGATCCCGGTATGGTGCTGCAAAAGATTTTGATCGATACGGGAGGGTTAAAACCCAGCGATCTGGGAGCGCCGCAAAGTAAACAGGTAAAAATCTGAAGGATGAAAAGAGGAATATTCAACCCGGTTGTGCTGGCCCTGTTGATTTTTTCAGCATTGGCGGCAGAAGCCGAAGTGAGGCTGCCCCGGCTGATTGGCAATGGCATGGTGTTGCAGCGTGATGTGCCGCTGAAAATATGGGGGTGGGCCGATCGGAATGAAAAAGTTACCGTAACCTTTCAAGAGCAGCGTTATAAAATCCAGGCCGACCGGCAGGGGAACTGGGAGCTTACGCTTCCGGCGGCAAAAGCCGGCGGACCTTACCGGATGACGGTCAACCAGATTGAGATCAGCGATATTTTGATCGGTGACGTCTGGTTGTGTTCGGGACAGTCGAATATGGAGCTGCCGGTTCGCCGCGTGCTCGATTTGTACCACGAGGAGATAGCGCAGGTTCATCAGCCGGACATCCGCCAGTTCCGATCTTCCGGCCGGGCCGATTCTCCAACTCCGCAGCCCGATTTTAAAGATGGTGCGTGGCTTCCGGCAACCCGCGAAAATATCCTGGATTTTTCGGCGGTTGCCTATTTTTTTGCTGCCGAATTGTATCAGAAACAGCAGGTGCCGATCGGTTTGATCCATACTGCCATTGGCGGTTCTCCGGCCGAATCGTGGCTCAGTCCGGCCAGTGTGAAAAAGTATCTGGCGGCCTGGCAGGAAATGCAAACCCGGCTGGATTCCCTGCTGAAGAAACGCAACCCGACAGCCGCAAAAGAGAAACCGATGGATTGGTTGACGGAGTTGAACCAGAACGACCCGGGCGTTTCGCGCTGGTCAAAAGATGGGGCGGATGTTTCGGGCTGGCCGGTGATTTCGCTGCCCGGTTATTGGTCCGACAAAGGCGTCGATCTGAAAAAAGGCTCCATCTGGTTTTGTAAAGAATTTGAAGTGCCCGATTCGCTGGCGAACCAGGAGGCCATTCTGCGGCTGGGAAGGATAATCGACAGCGATTCGGCATTTGTAAACGGAACTTTTGTCGGAACGGTCTCTTACCAGTATCCTCCGCGGATTTACAACCTGCCTGCCGGCCTGTTGAAGCCGGGAAAAAACAGGCTGATGGTACGCGTCTTCAGCCTGGGCGGCGAAGGAGGATTGGTAGAAGAGAAACCGTATGAAATCCGTTGGGGCACCCGGAAAATCGACCTGAGCGGCGAGTGGAACTACCACGTGGGCGCGGCGCTGAAACCTGCCGCCGGTCCGGAGGGGGGAGGAGGCTTGCAGTTTGTTCCCGGGGGCCTGTATAATAGCCTGACCAGCCCGGTGGTCAACTTTCGGCTGAAGGGCGTGATCTGGTACCAGGGCGAATCCAACACGGGGCGGGCCAAGGAATACGGGGCGCTTTTCCGGGAGCTGATCAACGACTGGCGGGCCCGGTTTGCCCAGCCCGGACTGCCTTTTTTGTATGTGCAGCTTGCCAACCTCGGCAAACCCGGTAAACAGCCGGTTGAAAGCGGCTGGGCGACGTTGCGGGATGCGCAGCGGCGCACGCTCGGACTGCCCCATACCGGCATGGCGGTGACCTACGATATTGGCGAGTGGAATGATATTCATCCGCTGAATAAAAAAGAGGTGGGGCGCCGGCTGGCGCTGGAAGCCGCCCGCGTGGTTTATGCCGATAGTCTGGTGGTCAGCTCCGGGCCGCTGTACCAATCGATGGAAATAACCGGAAACAGCATTGTGCTGACCTTTTCGTCGGTCGGATCGGGTTTGTATGCCAACAGCCTGCTGGATGGTTTTCAGGTTGCCGGCGCCGATGGCCGGTTTGAGTGGGCCGATGCGGTGGTGCTCTCCAGAAACCGGGTTAAGGTTTGGAGCGAAAAGGTTAAAAATCCGGTAGTTGTCCGCTACGCCTGGGACGACAATCCGGCGGGGGCCAATCTGAAAAACAAAGAGGGGTTGCCGGCTTCAACCTTTACAACGGACAATTTTTGAAGAATCTAAAACAAACACCATGATAAAATCGAATCAAAAGGTTTCCGTAATCGAAAAAATTGGCTACAGTTTGGGCGATCTGGCTGCAAACCTGATCTTCCAGACCCTGATGACTTTTCTGGCATTCTTTTACACCGATGTTTACAAGATTCCTCCGGCAACGGCATCGACAATCATTTTTGCGGGAGGGATGATCGGCGCCTTCTTTAATCCGGTGATGGGGGTCATTGCCGACCGTACCATGACCCGCTGGGGAAAATTCAGACCCTGGATTTTATGGACGGCCGTCCCTTTTGGGGTGATTGCCATGCTGGCCTTCAGCACGCCCAATTTTGGGCCGGGCGGAAAAGTGGCTTATGCCCTGATTACCTACATCCTGCTGGTGGTCATCTATTCGGCCAACAACCTCCCGTATGCATCGCTCAGCGGGGTTTTAACCGGCGACATGGCCGAACGCAACAGCATCTCCTCTTATCGGTTTGTGGCGGTCATGATTGCCCAGTTTGTGGTGCAGGGGTTGTTGCTGCCGCTGGTCCTCATTTTGGGCGAAGGCGACAAAACCAAGGGGTTTGAAAATATCATGACCATTTTTGCCGTTACCGGGATCCTGTTTTTCCTGATCACCTTTTTGACAACCAGGGAACGTATCCTCCCCAAACCGGAGCAGAAATCGAGTGTAAAAGAGGATTTAAGCGATCTTTTCAGGAATAAACCATGGATTGCCATGCTGGTGCTTACGGTTTTTATTTTCATCACCCTTGCCCTGAAAGGCGGAATGTATGTCTACTATTTTGAAAATTTCCTGGATGAAGCCAGCCTGGCCGCCTTTCTGGAGAATATCGGATTTAACGGGTTTATCGCTGCGCTGAACAGTACGCTGACCAATATCGGGCTGGTGGGTTTTCAGTGGCCGCAGGATGCTCCCACCTCCGGATTCAGCCTGTTTAATGCCAGCGGCATCATCATGATGATCATCGGGATTACCCTCTCCAAGCCGCTGGCCGACCGTTTCGGCAAACGCGATGTATTTGGCACCAGCCTTTTTCTCTCGGCGCTCTGTTTGCTCCTGTTTTATTTCTATTCGCCGCACTCCATCGCCCTGGTTTTTCTGAGCCAGCTGGCGCATGGGTTTTTCTACGGCATCTCCACGCCGCTGCTGTGGGCCATGATTGCCGATGTGGCGGACTATTCGGAGTGGAAAAACCACCGGCGGGCTACTGCCATCATCTTTTCGGCCATGATCTTCGGGCTTAAAGCCGGGTTGAGTATTGGCGGGGCGCTGGTTGCCGGTATCCTGGCCATTTATGGTTACAACGAACAGCTGGCTGTTCAAAATCCGGAAACCATAAACGGAATTAAGCTCTCGCTGAGCGTCTATCCCACGCTCACGTTTTTTGTGAGTGTCGCCTGTCTCTTTTTTTATGAGATCAACAAAAAGAAGGAGGTGCTGATTCAAAAAGAGCTGATGGAGCGGAGAAGGGAAAGTTAGTGCGCGAGTATGTTTCAGAAAGAAGTGAAAAATTGTTGGACATTAAAAAAACGATAATGAAAAAAAATCAATTGGTTTTAATGGTACTGGCGGGAGTCGTGCTGGCAGCTTTTACTTCGGTTAAAACGGCCGGGCAGCAACCTGGCCTGAAAGATGCTTTTGCCGGGAAGTTTTATATCGGCACGGCGCTTAATGCAGCCCAGATTACAGGAAAAGATACGGCTGCCTGTCGGGTGGTGAAGGAGCAATTTAACGCCATTGTGGCCGAAAATTGTATGAAAAGCGGTCCCATCCAGCCCCAGGAAGGGGTGTTCGATTTTTCGCTGGCCGACCGGTTTGTCCGCTTCGGAGAGGAAAATCAGCTGTTTATGACCGGGCATACGCTCATCTGGCATTCGCAGGCGCCGGCATGGTTTTTTAAAGATCAGCAGGGCAACAATGTCTCCCGCGAGGTTTTGATCGAACGGATGAAAAAGCATATTTACACGGTGGTTGGCCGCTACAAAGGAAAAATAAAGGGCTGGGATGTGGTGAATGAAGCCATTGAGGATGACGGCTCCTACCGTAAAAGTAAATTTTACGAAATCATCGGGGAAGACTTTGTGAAGCTGGCCTTTCAGTTTGCACACGACGCAGATCCGGAGGCTGAACTTTATTACAACGACTATTCGATGGCCAATCCCGGCCGGCGGCAGGGCGTTGTGGCCATGGTGAAAAAACTGCAGGAGCAGGGGGTGAAAATTGACGGCATCGGCATGCAGGGCCACATCGGGTTGGATTACCCGGATATCCGGGAGTTTGAGAAAAGTATTGAAGCGTTTGCCGCCCTCGGCGTAAAGGTGATGATTACCGAAATGGATATTACGGTGCTGCCCATGCCCGATCAACGGATAGGCGCTGAAGTTGCGGCAAACTTTGAGTACCAGAAAAAGCTGAACCCTTATACCAAAGGTCTTCCCGAGGAGATAGAAGTAGCGCTTGAAAAACGGTATTTCGATTTTTTCAGGCTCTTTTTAAAACATCGCAACGTAATCTCGCGAGTCACCGTGTGGGGCGTAAACGACCGACAGTCGTGGAAAAACAACTGGCCTGTCCGTGGACGGACCGATTACCCGTTGCTGTTCGACCGGAATAATCAGCCCAAACCGGTGGTGCAGAAAATTATTGAGGAAGCGATGAAGTATTAAAAGGCCGCCTCAGTTTTGGATTCGGAAACCTGTTTTCTGCCGGATCATTCCTGGCCGAAACAGAGGTGAGTGTTTGCAATTGATTTGTTGAAATTCTAAAGAAAAAATTATGAAAAAACCCAGATACCTGGTCGATCATTTATATACGGCTGACCCGGCAGTGCATGTGTTCAACGGAAAGTTATACATCTATCCCTCCCATGACATTGAATCGGGTATTCCGGAAAATGATAACGGAGACCATTTTGATATGCGCGACTACCATGTTTTTTCGATGGAGTCGGTTGACGGAGAGGTTACCGATCATGGGGTGGCGCTCGATGTGAAAGATATTCCGTGGGCTGGCCGCCAGCTTTGGGATTGCGATTGCGCCTGCCGGGACGGCAGGTACTTTTTGTACTTTCCGCTGAAAGACCAAACCGATATTTTCCGTATTGGCGTAGCCGTCAGCGAAAAACCGGAGGGGCCTTTTATTCCGGAAGCCGCACCGATTCCCGGCAGTTACTCCATCGATCCCTGCGTGTTTTGCGACGACGACGGCACCTACTACCTCTATTTTGGCGGTTTGTGGGGAGGACAGCTGCAGCGCTACCGCAACAACAAAGCCATCGAGTGTGGGCACGAGCCCGGCGACGAAGAGCCG
Source organism: Prolixibacteraceae bacterium (assembly GCA_029975525.1). Lineage (GTDB taxonomy): Bacteria > Bacteroidota > Bacteroidia > Bacteroidales > Prolixibacteraceae > UBA1413. The sequence goes on from JARKOX010000195.1 coordinate 17,936, forward strand.
GCCCTGCCTCCGCGGGTGGCCAAACTGAGCGCAGATATGCTCGGATTTGCCGAAGAACCGCACGGGATAATCCTGCTCGATGAAAACGGGCAGCCGCTCAGGGCAGGCGATCACGAACGCCGTTTTTTCGAAGCCTCGTGGATGCACAAATATCGGGGGAAATACTATTTCTCCTACTCAACCGGCAACACCCACCAGTTGTGTTACGCCGTGGGCGACAACCCTTACGGGCCATTTCACTACCAGGGAGTTATTCTGACTCCTGTGGTTGGATGGACCACCCACCATTCCATTGTGGAGTTTAAGGGAAAATGGTACCTCTTTTATCACGACAGTGTACCGTCGGGAGGAAAAACCTGGTTGCGGAGTATAAAAGTGGTTGAACTGGAATACCGTGCCGACGGAACCATCCAAACGATTGACGGACAGATGTGATTCGGCCGTTTCCGGTTAGGGAAATAACCTGAAAATCCGCGGGAGGGGCTGTTTTTGGGGCTCTCTGCCCGAAGGTATGGAGGTTATCTGTTGAGGCAATATTTTTATTACCTTGAAAAACCAAAACAAACTTTTTTTTTGTCCCGTTTGTGGTGGGTAGTGTGTTGATGTTTAGAAGCTTGTTGGCGGAGTGGTTGGACGGGAAGGTTTGTTTTTAATGTGGCGCCAAATGGCCGGTCAGGGGCGTTGGGGCAGTTCGTTAATTTGTATCCGTAAAAATGAAGGAGGGGCATTTTTATAATCTGATGGTTCATCAAAATCGGCTTATCACAGTTTTTCTGTTAAGCCTGCTTTTTTCGTTAAATGTATCGGCGGTTAAGTTCTACAGTGTCAACTCCCTGTTTGGCATCTCCATGCGGGAGGCCAATTCGGTCTGTAAGGACAACAACGGTTTTATCTGGGCTTCTTCCAAAACCGGAATTTTAAGACTGACGAACGACGATTATCGGATTTATCATCTTCCTTATGAAACGGCAGGCATTTACCATGTCAGGCTCACATATAAATCTTCGGGGCTCATCGTTTACACCAACAACGGCCAGATATTCTCTTTTAATCCTGTTTACGACCGGTTCGACTTAACTTTTAATCTGGGTAAGTTTTTAAATGACAACTACCTGATGGTGTACAAGTTGCTGGTCGATGAGGAAGGGGCGTGGTGGATTGCTTCTTCTTCGGGGTTATTTAAATACCATTCCGGAAAGCTGACTTTGGTGGACGAGATTTCTCCGGACCGCTATATGATAACCTGGGTTGATCCACAACATCTGGTAGTGGTTAAAAAAGAGGGGATCAGTCTTTTGGATACCCGGTCGTTGAAATTCCGGCAGGTGTGTGAGTATAAAAATCCGGCCCCGTTTGTTGTTTCCTCCATATTTTTTGATAAAACCCAAAATAAGGTTTGGATCGGTACGCTGTCGAGCGGCTTGTTTTTTTATGATTTCGATTCGGGCGTTTATGCCGGCTTTCTTAAGCCACATTTTCCCGGGCAACCGGTTCTGGCTATCGAAGCAAACAGCGACTCGACCCTGTTGGTAGGTGTTGACGGACAGGGGATCTGGGAAGTGAATAAACAGAGCAGTCAGGTGGTCAATGTGTACAAGGAGAGCGCCGATGATCCCTCCTCCCTGCGGGGGAACGGCGTTTATGATCTGTTTTGCGATGAGAACAAGCGGGTTTGGGTCTGTACTTTTAGCGGAGGCGTGTCGTTTTTTAACCAGGCCTCTCCAATTGTAAGTCAGGTTGTGCATCAAACCAACAACGCCAATTCGCTGGTAAATAATGAGGTGAACAGCATAATTGAAGATCGCTGGGGAAAACTGTGGTTTGCCACCAACAATGGGATCAGTTGCTGGGAGCCGACCTCCAACCGGTGGAGAAATTTCTATTACAACAAGCAGGAACAGGCCCAGGTGTTTCTGTCGCTTTGTGAAGACGATAAAGGAAGGATCTGGGCCGGCAGCTACTCTTCGGGGGTATATATCCTCGACGGAAAAACCGGGAAAGAACTGGCGCACTACTCACAGAAAGAGAAGGGATCGCCGGTGTTGATCGATTTTATACTGGATATCTGCAAAGACAGTCAGGGCGACATCTGGCTGGGCGGTGTCAACGGCGATTTTGTCTGCTACCGGTCGAAGGAAAACCGATTCAGAACCTATTCGAAAGAGCCGGTGAACGCCTTTGCGGAGTTGTCGGACAACCAGCTTCTGCTGGGATGCAGCTACGGATTGTCGTTGCTGAACAAACAAACGGGAGATGTCCAGAAGCTGTTGCTGGGGATGTTGGTGCGCGATATCCTGATTTTGGGAGATGAGGTGTGGATTGGAACCAGTGGGGATGGACTGTGCCGGTTCAACTACAAAAGTGGGGAGACCGAAAAGTTCACCACGCAGTCGGGGTTACCATCCAACTTTATCAACAGCGTGGTGTATGCCGACGGTTATTTGTGGCTGGGAACCGAAAACGGATTGTGCCATTTTAATCCCCGGGACAAAAGCGTACAGGTCTATTCTTCGATCCTCCCGTTGTCGCGGACCTCTTTCAATTTTGGCTCCTATTTTAAACTGAAAAACGGACAACTGGCCTGGGGAACCAATAACGGCGCAGTGATCTTTGCCCCGGAAGCGCTTGCCGAATTACCCTCCAAAGGCAGAATATTTTTTCAGGACCTGGCCGTTTCCGGTCGTTCGGTCAGAGATAATCCCAGGTTCAGGTTAAGCAGTCCGGTAGATAGCTTGAAAAATATTGACCTGAAATATTTTCAGAATACCTTCAGCCTCGAGCTGCTCCCCATCGGAACCCCTTCCGGAGCTAAATTTTCGTGGCAGCTGGAGGGATTCGACAAGGAGTGGACCCCGCCTGCCGGAAACCGGATTGTTACCTACACCAACCTTCCGAGCGGGCAATTTACCTTGAAAATAAAACTCTATGACAGCTCGATGGCTCATGTTATCAGTGAGCGTGCGATTGCCATCCGGTTGATCCCTCCGTTTTGGCGGACCGGCTGGTTTTGGATGCTGCTTTTGGTGCTCTTCTCCGGAATTATGTTTCTCTCTCTACTCGTTTACATCAACCGGCTGAAGCAGAAACATACCGAAGAAAAGGTCCGCTTTTTTACCAATACCGCACACGATATCCGGACCTCGCTCACCCTGATTAAAGCGCCGGTGGAGGAGTTGAGCAAAGAAGCCAGCTTGTCGGAGAAGGGGAAATACTATTTGCACCTGGCCAACGAGCAGGCCCGGCGATTGTCGGCGGTGGTGACACAATTGATGGATTTTCAGAAAGCTGATATTGGAAAAGAGCAGATGTCGTTTTCAATGGTCGATATTGTCAGGCTGATATCGAACCGCCGGATGATGCTGGATTCCTTTGCCAAAAGCAAAAAAATCGAGCTGCTGTTCACGGCTGACCGGCCGGGCTATCTCACAGCGGTTGATGAGCAGAAGATGGAAAAGATCATCGACAACCTCATTTCCAATGCGATAAAATATTCTCACCAGGAAAGTCAGGTGCTGATTGACCTGAAGTGCGATGAGAAAAAGTGGGTGCTCCAGGTCAAAGATCACGGGATTGGCATCAGCCGGAAAGCCCAGCGCATGCTTTTCAATGAGTTTTACCGGGCCGACAATGCGATCAATTCCAAAGTGGTCGGCTCGGGAATCGGGCTTTTGCTGGTGAAAAACTATGTAACCAGGCACGGCGGCCGGATTAGTTGCGAGAGCCAGGAAAATGTCGGATCAACATTCCAGGTGGTTATTCCATTTAAAGCGGTTGCGGAAAAGATAAAACTGCCCCCTTTGACTGTTGAAAACGCTGCGTCATTCAGCAGTTTGCCTGATGTCCCGCAGCAGATCTTTTTTGATGGGGGCGCCCTGAATTCCAAAGAGATGAAGATCCTGGTTGTGGAGGACAATGACGATTTGCTCGATTTTATGCGGATAACCCTCAGCCGCGAATTTAAAGTGTTTACGGCCGTTGACGGAATAAAAGCGTGGGAGTTTATTTCGAAGCAGATGCCCGACCTGGTGGTTTCCGACATTATGATGCCCCAGATGAATGGGTTTGAATTGTGCCAGCTGATGAAGTCGACCTATGAAACCTCGCATATTCCCATTATTCTTCTTACCGCCCTTTCTGAAAAAACCGAACAGTTACAGGGGCTCGGGCTGGGGGCAGACGATTACCTGACCAAACCTTTTGACCTGAATCTTCTGGTCCAGCGAATCAAAACGATTATTCGCAACCGCGAGGTTGTGCGGGAAAAAGCATTGAAACTGCTGAAAGAAGACATTGACGGACAACCTGTTTTGGACAATGAGCACAACGACCGGTTTGTGAAAAAAATGCTGGAAGTGGCCAAAGCCAACCTCTCGAATTCAGCCTTCAACAAAGATGAATTTGCGTCGGCAATGAATGTCAGCTCTTCGCTTCTGTACAAAAAAATCAAGTCGCTTACCGATCAGTCACCAACCGATTTTATCAAAAACATCAGGATGAATCACGCTTTTGATCTGTTGCAAAAACGAAAACATACCGTTACCGAGGTGAGCGAACTCTGCGGATTTGCCAGCGTGGGATATTTCAGCACCGTTTTCAGAAAACATTTTGGAAAATCGCCCACCGAGATTCTGGATTGAAAAGCGCGCGGCTCTCCTGCCGATCCCCTTTTTAAAATGTAGCCAATAGCTTTGCGTGAAGCCGGTGTTGCACCGGTTGATATTTTTGCCGTGACAACTCCCTTCGCATCCGGCCCGCACTGGGCGTTTGGGGCTACGTATCCGGGGAAACCGGGAAGTTGTACAATGCCGGTTTGGGGTAACTGCGTGGCAGCCAATTGTTAAAAAACAGATCCGGAAATATTATCCGAAATTAAAAATGGAATATCTATTATTTAAAGCCGTTCTCCTGGGCTTACGCTACCTTTAATCTGAAATAAAATAACTAACCTAAGCTTGTATGAGGAAAATTTTTTTGTTCTTCATTCTGGGGCCACTGTTAAAAACAGGTTTGCTGGTTGTGCTGCTGTTTTCATGCAGTTTCTTTGAAAAACGGGGTGAAACGCGTGTGCTGGGCAGCCGTTCTGTGGCCAGCTTTGATTATTTCTCCTATAACGGTGACGACGATTATTATAACCAGACGCCTTTGCCGGGTGAAGATTGTTTTTACAATCCGATTCTGCCCGGATGGTACTCTGATCCAAGTATATGTGCCAACGGCGACGACTATTTTTTAGTTACTTCCACCTTCTCCTATTTTCCCGGCGTGCCGATTTTTCACAGTAAAGACCTGGTAAACTGGAAACAGATCGGGCACGTGCTCGACCGGGAGTCGCAGTTGCCGCTGGACGGACAACCTACCAGTGGAGGTATTTTTGCGCCGGCCATCAGTTACAACCCGCACAACCATACTTATTACGTGGTTACGACCAATGTGGGGACGGGCAACTTTTTTGTAAAAACAAAAGATCCGTTTGGCGCCTGGTCCGATCCGATAGAACTGCCCGAAGTGAAAGGAATCGACCCCTCTTTTTTCTTTGATGAGGATGGAAGGGCTTACATCGTCAACAACGATGCGCCGGAAGGCCCTCCGCTGTATGACGGGCACCGCGCCATCTGGGTGCAGGAGTTTGATCCGGTTGCCGACCAAACCATTGGCCCCCGGAAAGTGCTGATCAATGGAGGTATTCACTTCGAAGAGAAACCGATATGGATTGAAGGGCCTCACCTTTATAAAATTAAAGGGCACTATTATCTGATGGCTGCCGAAGGAGGAACCGGCCCTGACCATTCGGAAGTAATTTTAAGAGGCGACCATCCCATGGGAACGTTCAACGCCTGGGAAAAAAATCCGATGCTGACCCAACGGCATCTCAATCCCGGCAGGGAAAATCCGGTTACCTGTGCCGGACATGCCGACCTGGTTCAAACCCGGGAGGGCGACTGGTGGGCAGTGTTCCTGGCTTGCCGGCCAATCAATAACCAATTTGAAAATCTTGGACGCGAAACATTCCTGATGCCAGTGCAGTGGAGTGAGGATGGCTTTCCCTTCCTGACCCAGGGAGAGGATCTGGTTCCGATGGTTGTTCAGCGAAAAGGAACCCAGCGGCAGGAGAAGGTCACTTTTGGCAATTTTTCAGTTGTCGAAAATTTTGACTCAGACCGCCTTGGGCCGGAATGGACGACGCTCCGGACGCCCGCCAGGGAGCTGTACTCCTTGACTGAAAATCCCGGCTTTCTTACTTTGAAATGCGCCGACACCAATGCGTCGGAGCGAAAGAGCCCGGCCTATGTGTGCCGGCGGATGCAACATCACCGGTTTGAATGTACGACCTCGGTCAATTTTTTTCCGGGGGAGGAAAACGAAGCCGCCGGGATGCTGCTTTACAAAGATGAATTCCGTCAATACTTCCTTTCGGTAAGTAAATCAGGAGAGAACCGAAAAGTGAGTCTAAACAAGATATCCCGGTCGGGGAGCGAGACGATTGCAAGCCAGGAAATAAAAAATGACAAACCCGTGCGTCTGAAAGTGATATCGAAAGGGCTTCATTACGATTTCTGTTATGGTACAGGAAAAAAGCAATGGAAGACATTGGCCCGGGAGGTAGATGCCGGATACCTGTCAACGGCAAGCGCCTCCGGATTTACCGGCACTACAATCGGCTTGTATGCCACTCGGAAGCAGTTCTAAAATGGGAGGCGGATTATGAAAAAGCAGGTTTTTAAAGAATCAGGTTCGCCTTAAGTGGTTTGTTATCAAGGAATAGTAGATGATAATTTGGTGTTCTCTAATTAATTAACTTAAATTAATACTAAAATGAAAAAAAGACGATTACTAAGAGTGGTAAGCCTAATTGTGCCACTGTTATTTTTTTCTATTTGGAGTTTTGCCCAGCAAAAGGAGGTTCATGGTAACGTCAAAGACGCAGCCGGGGCTCCAATGCCAGGGGTTACCATTGTACTGAAAGGAACTTCCCAGGGGACCATTACTGACATGGATGGGAATTATACCCTGAAAAATGTAGGTCCGGGCAGTGTATTGGTTTTCTCCTTTGTCGGGATGAAATCAATGGAGGTAATGGTTGGTACGCAGTCGGTTATTAACGTAAAACTGGAAGCCGACCTCTCCGAACTTGAAGAGGTTGTGGTGGTAGGATACGGAACGCAACGTAAAGAAGCAGTAACCGGATCGGTTGCTTCGATGGGGGGCGAAGTGTTGCGCAATGTGGCATCTTCAAATATTACCCAGGCTTTGCAGGGGCGCATATCAGGGGTTGAAATGTCGCAAACCTCTTCCAAGCCGGGAGCTGCCATGCAAATCCGTATTCGCGGAACACGCTCCCTGAATGCCAGCAACGACCCGCTGGTCGTGCTCGATGGTATCCCCTTTGCCGGCTCCATCAGTGACATCAATCCCTACGATATCAAGAGTGTTGATATCCTGAAAGATGCTTCGGCAACTGCCATTTACGGCTCACGCGGCGCCAATGGGGTGATATTGATAACAACCAACAAAGGGCAAAGCGGACAAAAAGCCAGGGTAAGCTACAATGGCTATTATGGCATGAAAAATATTTTCGCCAAATATCCCATGATGGACGGGCCGGAATTTATTGCGCTCCGAAAAGCTGCAGGCCTGTATACCAATGGGGTAGATGAATCTGATGAGGTGAACATCGACTGGCAGGACCTGTTATACCGAACCGCTGTGGTAACAAGCCACGACGTCAGCGTTTCGGGGGGAACCGATAAAGGAAATTACAATTTCGGCGTGGGGTACGACAAGGATGAAGCCGTATTGCCCGGTCAGTACTACGAGCGTTTTTCAATTAACGGTTCTCTGGATCAGGAAATAGGTGAATATTTCCGCCTGGGTTTTTCAACCAAAAGCAATTATTCCGTTAACAACGGAAACAACCTGGGATTGTACGGTACTTTAAGCAGCTCTCCGATAGCCAATCCGTACAAAGAAGACGGAACGCTGAAAAGGACTGTAAAAATGCCATTGGATGAGAACTGGGTTTACACAAAAGAATCCATTGAAAACCTGGGAGATAAATGGAAAGACCAAACCAAAGCGTATGGCTCTTATAATAACCTGTATGGGGAGGTGAAAATCCCCGGTGTCGAGGGGTTGAAGTATCGCGCCAACATCGGTTTGAATTTTCGGATGAGCAATGGTGGTTCTTACACTGGCGAAGGGGTGTTCAATGCGACGGCAACAACTCCTTCCACTGCGTCTATCTCCAACTCGCTTACCACCAACTGGGTGATTGAAAACCTGCTGACCTATGATCGGGTTTTTGCCAAAAAACATCAGTTGAACGTCGTGGCGATGTACTCAGCCGAGCAAACCAAATACAACAGCTCGCAGGTATCTGCAAAAGATATTCCCGCCGATGCTTTTCAGTTTTACAACCTCGGACGGGCTGCCGGTGAGATTACGATCAATCCTGACAACCAGGATTATCGGGTGAGTGGCTTGATGTCGTGGATGGGACGGGCCATGTATGCATACGACAACCGTTATATGCTGACGGCGACCTTCCGCTCCGATGCCTCTTCCAGACTTGCCGAGGGACACAAATGGCATTCTTATCCCGCTGTTTCGGCCGGATGGAACATCTCCAACGAATCATTTATGCAGGATGTCGCACTGGTAAACCTGTTGAAACTGCGTGTCGGATATGGACAGACCTCCAACCAGGCCATCGATCCCTATGCTACGCTGGGGCGCTTAAGTACCCGACCCTATAACTTTGGGGATGCCTATTCGATGGGGTATTATGTGTCTGAGCTTCCCAATACGAATTTAGGATGGGAATATTCTGAAACGTGGAACTTTGGTTTGGATTTCGGCCTCCTGAAAAATCGTTTGTCGGGTACGGTAGAGTACTATGTCCAGAACACCAAAGATATCCTGTTGAGGGTTAGTCTGCCAAACACTTCGGGCGTAGGGAGTTATATGGCAAATATTGGAGAAACCCAGAACAAAGGGCTGGAGCTTTCGCTCAACGGCGTAATCCTGGATAATTATAATGGCTGGACCTGGGAAGCCGGCATCAACGTGTATGCCAACCGCAACAAGCTGGTTTCACTTGCTTCGGGGCAACTGCGGGATGAAGCCAACTGGTGGTTTGTCGGTTATCCCATTGACGTGATTTTCGACTACGAAAAAATCGGACTCTGGCAGCAGGGAGATCCCTACCTGGATATCCTGGAGCCGGGTAATGTCGTAAAATTAGGTATGATCAAGGTGAAATATGCCGGAGACTACAATGCCGATGGTACGCCGACCCGAAAAATCGGACCCGACGACCGGCAGATTATGAGTATTGAACCCGATTTTCAGGGTGGGTTTAATACCCGGGTGGCTTATAAAGGAGTTGATCTGAGCGTAGTTGGCGTCTTCAAGAGTGGCGGCATTCTCAACAGTACCCTTTATGGGTCTTCTGGGTACCTCAATATGATGACCGGCCGCAGGGGGAACGTAAAAGTGGACTACTGGACACAGGAGAATACCGGCGCCAAGTATCCCAATCCCGCTGCCGTATTGAGTGGCGACAATCCCAAGTATGGCAGTACGCTGGGGTATTTCGATGCCTCCTACCTGAAAATACGCAACATAACCCTGGGGTATAATTTCGATCAGAATAACTGGATGAAAAACTCCGGAATTGACCGGCTGCGGCTTTACTTCGCGGTTCAAAACCCATTTGTGCTGTTCTCGCCCTATCATAAAGAATCGGGGATGGATCCCGAAACCAACTCCTATGGAAACGAAAATGCAGCGGTCCCCTATGCTTACAACCTGAGACGCTTGCTGACTATTGGCACGAACACACCTTCGACTCGGAACTACATGATTGGTATCAATTTGACATTTTAAAAAAGGATAACAATGAAACGTATCAATATTAAAACTTTTACAGCAACCGCCCTGATGACGCTGTTCCTGGTGGCGTGCTCCGATATCCTGGAAGAACAGCCGCGCAGTATTTATGAACCCGGTTTCTTCAAAACCGAGAAAGGGGTTTATGGCGGACTAACCTCGATGTATGCCCACCTGCGCTACATATACGGACAGGCTTATTATTACAATGCCTGCCTCACCGGAACCGATGAGGCAACATACGCCCAGAGTGCAGACGGGAACTTCAAAGACATGGATCTTTCTGGTGTGGGGACACTCACTTCCACCAGCAGCCGGGCAGACGTGCTGTGGGGAGCCGCATTTCCCAACATCAATACCGCCAGCGGGATTATTGAAAATGCTGCCGTCGTTGGAACGATTTCAAATGCATTGATTGCCGAAGCCAGGTTTTTCCGCGCGTTCGACTACTTTTTACTGGTACAAACCTTTGGCGGGGTACCGTTGGATTTGGGCGCAGGCGAACTGAAATTTAATTCGGCTCCATCGAGAGTTTCTGTGCGTAACACTGTCCCCGAGGTTTATACCAAAGCCATATTTCCCGACCTGCTGACCGCAATAAACGACTTGCCCGAAACCGGGCGGGTAACCGGCGGAGTAACCAAAACGGTGGCCCGTCTGTATCTGGCCAAAGCTTACCTGACCTATGGCTGGTGGCTCGAAAATCCCAATAACATCCCGACTTATCCGGCGTGTGACCGCGTTGATCCCAACGGAAAAAATGCCCAGTGGTATTACCAGCAGGCCTACGACGTGGCAACCACTGCGATTGACAATCCGGGACCTTTCCGCCTGCAGGAAACATTTTATGATGTGAACCTGGCGCAAAACGACCGCAACAAGGAGATCCTGCTGTATGCCGACCATACCGAAAAAAGCGAATATTATAACGCAGGCAGTCTCACTTATGGCAGTGGGGGAGCTCCGGATAACTTCGCCGTTTGGATGATGACTTGGAACTACACTACAATCAGAAGTGCAACCAAAACGGACTGGAGCGCCACCATCAGCTCGGTGCAGCGGGAAGCTGCCCAGCCACTGGGACGTCCCTGGACACGAATGTGCCCCACGATCGGCGTAATTGAAAATACTTTCGCCGACAAAACCAATGACTCCCGTTACGATGGAACCTTTACGACGGTTTACCGTGGCAACTGGCCCAAAGGGGGAGACAAAAGTGCGTTTGTGTACAATGCTAACAATATGCAGGTTTACCCCGGTGAGGCAATCCTCACTTTTCTGAACGAAGAGCCCGCAACAGCTATCGATTATTCTAATTCGGTTTACAAAAGTAATATCGGGGCAGGTGTGTTGCCCGGAAGAGCCGATTTTGTGATCTCGCCGCGCGGCATAAGCCGGGTTGTATATCCAGGGCTTTGGAAGCTGGGTGTTTACCGCACCGACAATGGCACCGGGCTGGGGCAACCGAATGCCGGCAGCACTCGTCCTTTCAATATTGCCAAGTTTTCTGAACTCTACTTTGTTGCAGCCGAAGCAGCCGTGAAAGGAGCAACTACCAAAGCGGGGAAAAGCGCCAGAGAATTGATCAATGTGATCCGTGCCCGTGCTGGAAAATGGCGTTGGGATAATAACGGAAATGTTGCCAAGGTGGCAGACAACAGCGCTGCACTTACCGCAGCAACACCCACCAACATCACCATCGACTATATTCTTGCCGAACGTTCGCGCGAATATTACGCAGAAGGTTATCGTTGGTTCGATTTGGTGCGTACCCAAAAATGGGCCACCATTGCTGCTTCTTACGAAATTTGCGGAACTGGCTACGGCGACCACAAAGCGGTAAAGGTGACCCGCACCATTGAACCGTATCACTACCTGCGCCCCATTCCGCAGGGACAGCTGGATGGGATGGAAATGACCGACGCCGAGAAAAAAGCGTATCAGAACCCGGGATATTAACCTCTGTTTTTAAGTGTCCGCAGCCCAGCTGCGGACACTTAATTCATGTTCGCAGCAGCTGACAGATAAAACATGATGGCCGCTAAGGATTAAAAGATTTTTATACTCCTGACAGCAGGGGTATTCCTGCCTGCTTCATTCATCGACAACCCTAAGAAGATGGCGCTGATCCGGCGTCATTTTAATAGTGTTACCGCCGAAAACGAGATGAAGGGGATGAGTCTTCAGCCGGCTGAAGGCACTTTCATTTTTACCAATGCCGATAAAATAGTTGCTTTCTGGAGGCAAAAGCAGATCGGAAAATCATCCGCGCCGACGGAAAAGAGCTGGCTTTCATTACGGTGCAGGTAACAGGCCGGAACGGAGAGGAAACCGGCGCAATTACCGTAAGGGCCCAATCTCCTGGTTTGAAGGAGGCCCGGGTGGAGATCAGGAGCCGGTGAGGTTGCGCCAATCTGTTCTGCGGATCAGGGTTGAATCAACTTCAATTTCGGAGAAAATAGTCTCTCACGTTTTTTCCGGAATGAGATTTAACCATGGCTGGGGGGAGAGATTCATGCAGATGTCTGTTTGAGAGAAAAATAGTATAGATTGTGAGTTGAATTAAAATGGTTTGAGAGATGAAGGTTTCTGTCTGCATCGTTGTTTTGTCCCTGCTTACGCTCGGCGTATGGGCGGAGGACGGACATCAGCTCTGGCTTCGCGTGAAAACCGGCGTGCCGGTAAATGTGAGCTGTTCGAAAAAATCAGGTACCCTCGATATTGCCAGGCAGGAGCTGCTGCAGGGGTGGCAGGGTGAGGCAGGCGCTACGGTAAAGCTGACGATCAGGGCCGACAAAGCCATTGCCGGAGACGGCTTTAAACTGACGGCCGGAGGTGTTCAGGCCAATACGGATCGGGGGATCCTGTATGGCGTTTATGAATTGCTGCGTCGCCAGCAAACCGGCCGGAAGGTTAACGAGGAGGTGTTAAACCCTTCCTACGCGCTACGTTTGTTGAATCACTGGGATAACCTGAACGGGACGATTGAACGCGGATATGCCGGTCATTCGATCTTCTGGCGAAACGGAGCAGATTCCCTGGCAGTAACGGAAAAAGATGTGGCGCTTTGGAAAGCCTATGCCCGGGCAAATGCCTCGATCGGAATTAACGGCTCGGTGCTGAACAACGTCAACGCTTCGCCGCTGATACTCACCGCCGGATACCTGCAAAGGGTAAAAACCATTGCCGACGTATTGCGCCCTTACGGAATCAAAACCTACCTTTCTATTAAATTTTCATCGCCGGTCTTACTTGGCGGAGTCAAAACGGCCGACCCGCTGGATCCGGACGTTGTGAAGTGGTGGAAAGCCAAGACGGAAGAGATTTACCGGATGATTCCCGATTTTGGCGGTTTTCTGGTGAAAGCCAACAGCGAAGGACAGCCCGGCCCGCAGGACTATGGCCGTTCGCACGCCGACGGAGCCAACATGCTGGCCGATGCCCTCCGCCCATTCGGCGGCATAGTGATGTGGCGGGCTTTTGTTTACAGCGCATCCGACGAAGATCGCGCCAAGCAGGCGTATCAGGAATTTATGCCGCTGGACGGCAGTTTTCGGGAGAATGTGATTGTTCAGGTTAAAAACGGCCCGATCGATTTTCAGCCGCGCGAACCGTTCAGCCCGCTTTTCGGAGCCATGAAAAAGAGTTCGGTGATGCCCGAGCTGCAAATTACCCAGGAGTACCTGGGGCAGTCGATCCACCTGGTTTTTCTGGCGCCGATGTGGGAGGAGTTTCTGCAGAGCGATACTTACCAGGAAGGCCCCGGAAGTACGGTCGCCCGTTGTACCGATGGTGAAAGAATCCCCGGGAAACATACGGCTATTGCCGGTGTGGCCAACATCGGGCTGGATCCCAACTGGTGTGGGCATCACTTTTCGCAGGCCAATTGGTATGCCTTTGGCCGGCTGGCCTGGAACAACCAGCTGACCAGCGCGCAGATTGCCGATGAGTGGATCCAGCTGACCTTCGGGCAACTGCCTTCTGAAGCAGCCCAGACCGGTAACCTTTCGCCGAAGTGGACTGAAAACTTCCTGCAGCCGGTCAAACAGATGATGCTGGCCAGTCGGGAGGCGGCCGTGAACTACATGATGCCGCTGGGGTTACACCATCTTTTTGCCGCAAACGAACATTATGGGCCGGGACCGTGGTGGGCTCCCCAAAGAGTAAGAAAAGACTGGACGCCTCCTTATTACCACAAAGCCGACACGCTGGGAATTGGTTTCGATCGCACCCGGGGCGGAAGTGATGCGGTTAGCCAGTATCACGAACCGCTTGGCACGCAGTTTAATGACGTGAACAGCTGTCCTGAGATTTACCTGTTGTGGTTTCACCATCTTTCGTGGGATTACCGGATGAAGAGTGGGCGCACGTTGTGGGAAGAGCTCTGTTACCATTACGATGCCGGGTTGCAACAGGTGCGGCAGTTTCAGAAAACCTGGGACAGCGTTCAGCCTTACGTGGACCAGGAGCGTTTTTTCCATGTTCAAAGCCGGCTGCGTAGCCAGTGCCTCAACGCCCAGGAGTGGAAAGATGCCTGCCTGCTTTACTTTCAGCAGTTCAGCCGAATGCCGATCCCTTTCGATATTGAGCGCCCGGTTCATGACCTGGAGGATTTGATCAGAAAAGACCTGCAACGGTTCTGAATGCGCCGAGATTTGCTGAATACGGAGGCCGGAAAAAGGGGGCAGGTTTATCATCCGGTGGTGCCGTTCAGGTCAATGTATTCAATAACCTGAAGCTGGTCATTAAAGGGGATATAGTTTTTTTGACTCACCCTTTTATTACCGCCAGCGGACTGAGTTCCACCACGATGTCGACCAGGTCGCGCTGGTTTTCCATTACGATCTGGATGTCTTTGTAAGCACCGGGAGCTTCGTCGAGGTCGCTGATACTGCGAATGGCATGTACCACTCCGGCACGGTTGAGTTTTTCAATCTCCTTTTCGAGTGTCAGCTCCCGCTGGGCCTGCCGGCGCCCCAGAATCCGGCCGGCGCCGTGCGAGCAGCTCTGAAAACTCTCCGGGTTTCCTTTGCCGCGGACAATGTAACTTTTGGTGCCCTGCGAACCGGGAATAATGCCCAGCTCTCCGGCCCTGGCACTGGTGGCCCCTTTGCGGTGAACAATCACATCGGCGTCAAAATGTTTTTCCCAGCGGGCATAGTTGTGAGCAATGTTGATAAACTCCACCTCCGAGAAGGTGTTGCCCAAAACCGAAGAAAATACCGTTTTGATCCGCTCCATCATCAGCAGGCGGTTGGCAAAGGCAAAATCAATGCAGTACTGCATTTCGGCAAAGTAGGCTTTGGCCTCCGCTGTTTCGATGGGCAGAAAAGCCAGGTCCATCTTTTTATCTACCGAGGAGTGCCAGCGTTCGTTGAGTTTTACCGCCAGCTTGTTGTAATGTTCTGCGACCTTCAATCCGATATTGCGGCTGCCCGAATGGACCATCACCCAGATATGGCCGTCGGACCCTTTCTGGATCTCGATAAAATGGTTTCCTCCGCCCAGCGTGCCAATTTGTTTCTGCGCCGCAACAAACTGCCGGCGGACAATCCCGTCTTCCGGCAGCTGGGCCGGCGAAGGCATTAACTGCTCGTCCTGCGCTTGTTTGTGGTGCTCGAACCCCAGCGGGATCAACTCGCGGATGCCCGCCAGGATTTTTTTGATGGCCGGGGTGTCCAATTTCCGGAGAGAAGTTTTCAGGGCACACATGCCACAGCCGATATCCACGCCGACGGCATTGGGAATGATCACTCCCCGGGTGGCAATCACTCCGCCGATTGGCATTCCGTAGCCCGTGTGGCAATCGGGCATCAGGGCCACCTGTTTGAACACAAAAGGGAGGTTGGCCAGATTCCGGGCCTGTGCCAGGGAACCCTCATCAGGATCGGTTACCCAGAGTTTGATCGGGACTTTGCACCCTTCGGTGATGACCAGTTTCATCGTTTTCTTTTAATGCCGAAAGTTAGCAGTTCTGCCCCGAAGTGACAAAAGGTGTCCGGGCCGAATCGATTCGCAATTTTTTTGGTGGATCAACACTCTTTTTTTATTTTTAGACGCAACCCTGTGCCCCGATTTTCATCTATAAAATATTGACAACTAATTTTTCCGGATCATGAAAACAAATATGAGATTATTCGTGCTGGTTTTGGGCGTCGGGGGCATCCTGTCCGGCTGTGAAAAAAGTGAAAACGGAGAGGGGAACGGCACCCAATTACCCGATCCGGTAAAGATCGAATTGAAAGCTGCCGAAAAACAGATGGTAGCCTCCGACCAGCAGTTTGCTTTTGAGTTTTTTGCCAATATTTTTAACGAAGAGGCGGCAGATCAAGACAAAAACTTTATGGTATCGCCCTTCAGTTTGAGCATGGCGCTGGCGATGACCTGGAATGGCGCCGGCGGCGAAACCAAAACTGCCATGCAGCACACCCTGAAAATGGGCGGCTACTCCGACGACGAGGTAAATGGCTACTACAAAAAGATGAAGGAGGCGTTGCTGAAAACCGATGCTTCGACCAAACTGGCCATTGCCAACTCCATCTGGACCAACCAGAATGTGAAAATCAAGCCCGATTTTATTGCGGTCAATAAAAGTTATTACAACGCAACCGTGGAGGCAGTCAGCTTCAACGATCCCAACACGGTGAAACGGATCAACAAGTGGGCTGCCGATAATACCAACGACTTGATTAAAGAGGTAATGGATGAAACCGATCCGATGGCGTTGATGTACCTGTTGAATGCCATCTATTTTAAAGGGATCTGGACTTCGAAATTCGATGCCAGGAACACCTCAAAAATGCCTTTTACATACGAAAACGGCATCCAAAAGAGTGTGGAGATGATGAAGCAGAAATCAGATTTCAACTACACCGAAAACCAGACCCTGCAGATGGTAGAGCTTCCCTATGGAAACCAGGCTTTCAGTATGTTGGTGCTGCTGCCCAAAGCGGGTAAAAAGCTGGCGGACATCACTGCCGAGTTGCAGCAAAGTGCGGCCTGGAGCAATTTGAAATCGGGATTACGGGACAGTGAGGTTGAGCTTTTCCTGCCCAAATTCAAAACAGAATATAGCAAGCGGTTAAACGATGCGTTAGTGAATATGGGGATGGGAATCGCTTTTAATCCCGGGCAGGCCGATTTCTTCCGCATGTCGGATGCAAGCGCTTTTATCTCATTTGTAGATCAGTTTACCTATATCAGTACCGATGAAGTGGGAACGGAGGCGGCGGCGGTGACCGTGGTGGGAGTGGAATTAACCTCCATCCAGCCGTCTAAAACCGTTACGTTTAATGCCAACCGGCCATTTATCTACATTATCCAGGAAAAATCCACCGGGGCCATTTTATTTATGGGTGCGGTGAAGAATTTTGACTGAGCCGGATGAAAAAGGGACGCCCCGACAGGTCAGGACATCCCTCCTGGGGCGTTCATTTTTTGTCTTGTTCATGTTTGCCGAACGCCCTGTTTTTTTTACAGCAATTTGTTTTTGAATCAATCCCTGGATGGGTCACCGGGCAGCCTGCTCTCCGGCGTGACGCCGCGAATCAATCCCGGGGGGTCACCATCGGCGGCATGGTAGAGTACCATTTCAAAACTTTTTTGGTCAGTTGCCGGGTTAGTTTGGGATATTTTCCGGCCAGGTTGGTAGTCTCTCCTTCGTCGCTGGGCAGGTGGTAAAGTTCCGGGTTCGAGCCGTCGGTATTGACCAGGAGTTTGTAGTCACCCTCCCGAATGGCGACATCGGGCAGGTCAACCTGGTTGGCTTTGGTCAGTTCGGGCGGACGTTGCCACATCACCGGCTGTTTGCG
>JARKOX010000197.1 GCA_029975525.1 Prolixibacteraceae bacterium
CCGCATCGATCTGCTCCTGCGAAAGTTTTCCCTGTTCCACCATTTTCTGTTCGGTAAAGAGTCGGAGTTGTTCTTTCAGGCCCGGGTCGATAACTTCATACAGCAAAATGGTGTAGATCGCCATAATGATCGAGGCAAACAGGAAGGAGAGCAGCGCAATCACCAGTCCTTGCCCGTAAGTCATGCTTCCGCCCAGCGCTTTGCGGTAGGCCAGCTGGATCAGCACCACCCCCACAATCATAACGCCGTAGCTGGCAAACTGAGCGCCTTTTGAAAAGGGATTGCCGGTTACGTAGAAAACGACCGATACTAAAATTGAAGCAATGGCAAAGTACAAACCGTACGTCATTGCCGATTTCCAAACAGAGACTTTTTGTTCCATAATTTTTGATTTTTTAGGAAAAGGTTCAACAAATATAGGCTATTTTCGGAAACCCATTTGACCATAAATGAAAAAACGGGGCGCTTTGCACTCTCTTTGAAGCGCCAAGCAGCTGAACCGTTGTACCAAGAGAATAAAATAGCGCCGGAGTGTGCTTTTTTTTTGGCAGGTTTCCAATTTTTTCTACTTTTGCGCCGGGTAAGTCCTGTGCGACCAGCTCCTGCCGAATCCCCCCAGGGTCGGAAGGCAGCAAGGGTAGGTGGTTGAGCGGTGCGACACAGGTAGCTTACCCACTTTTTTTTGAAAACAAAAGTTCTTGGCGGAAATTTAAAAAAGGTATTGCAGAATCAAAAATTAATTTTTTACTTTGCGCCGCTGTTTTCAGGAAACAGACGTTCTTAAAAACACAGATTCAAACTGAAAAAATTGAACTAAATGCCGGATTAGCTCAGTTGGCCAGAGCACGTGATTTGTAATCTCGGGGTCGTCAGTTCGAATCTGACATCCGGCTCGTAATGGGGAGATTCCAGAGCGGTCAAATGGGGCAGACTGTAAATCTGTTGGCAATGCCTTCGGAGGTTCGAATCCTCCTCTCCCCACCCATTTTTTGAAAAGGAGTTACTGTTTTGGTAGCTCCTTTTTTCGTTTTGAAGATTTTGAAGGAAGCGGAGTTTTTCCAGGAGGCTGTTTTTTTGCCTTCGGCGGTTCTGCCCGCGGCATTCCTGTGGAAGAATCCTCCTCTCCCCACCCATTTTTTGAAAAGGAGTTACTGTTTTGGTAGCTCCTTTTTTTGTTTTGAAGATTTTGAAGGAAGCGGAGTTTTTCCAGGAGACTGTTTATTGCCTTCGGCGGTTCTGCCCGCGGCATTCCTGTGGAAGAATCCTCCTCTCCCCACCCATTTTTGAAAAGGAGTTACTATTTGGTAGCTCCTTTTTTCGTTTTGAAGATTTTGGTATCCCGGAGCATCCAGTCTTTAAGTTGTTTGTTGCTGCTCAGAGACCGCCGGAAACCCCAGCAGACTCAGTCCCGGTAAAACAAGACTAAGGAGACAGCGATACCATTTTAGTTTCACAGCCTTCACAAACGGATTTTTATTGGTTTAGTTATTACCGGCGGCGCTTGATTTTATTCTTTCCAGATGCACCGGTAATTGAACCGCCGGTTGGGAGCGGTATCGCCATCGGTGCAAAGCGAGATCGGATCTTTGAGTTCAACCGGATGATCGGTCCATTTGAAATCGAAAGTAATCTGGTCGCCGGTTAATCCCAGTATTTGCCGGGGAACCGTCAGTTCCAGTTTGTTTCCGGCAGTGTAATATTTTAGCTCGGTCACTTCCACCCAGGGATTTTCCGGACGATGGGTGTCGTAACGCATCAGGGAGGTGGTCTGTCCGTCTTTAATCTTTTGATTGATCAAATAATCATATCCATACCAGCCTGTCGCCGGATTTTTGTCGGCATCGATCAGCAACAGCATCCAGTTTTCGCCGGTTGAGGCCGAAAGATTCGCTGCTGTTACGGCATAAAAACTGATATTCTTTTTATCAACGGCAACTTTCGAGGTGACGATATCGTTTCTTCCGGATTCGTTGACGTAGATTAATCCGCCATATCCTTTGGCATTTCGATGAAAGGTGTCGCCCCGGGTATCCCGGTATTCGGTCGCAACTGCCTGCCAGTCGGTGAAATTTCCGTCGATCCTGATTTTCTGATATCCCTTTAATTCCGGCATTGGCCTGACACCCTTGTATTTCCTGATATTCTGAGCCATTTGCATATAGTAGTTGTCGGTATAGCCGCCTTTCATGGGGTGGATGCCCCGGTTAAATTCGGCATTGTACTGGTCAACGAAGAAGAACGTATTGTCGCGCCCCAGCCAGGGAGTGGTGGGTTTGCCTTCGGGCTGATATTTCCCGGCCGTCCATTCATTCCAGTCGTTGATGTACAGAAACTCAGGATTAGCAGACAGTGCTTCATTCCATCTTTCCTGAAAATAAATGCCATATCCCTCCGGATTTTCAACAGTTTTCTCAAGCCAGGGTACATAAGCGGGGTCCGGCATATCGTATTCATTGAGTTTGGGTTGGCCTTTATTTCGCGACCACGATTTGCCGACTCCCATGTTTTCGCGGGTCATGGTCACCGGATGCTGGGCCGGAGTAACCGCAGCCTGTTCCCGTTTGCCCTGGTGTGTCGATAGTAATTCTTCAGGTTTCATCGCTTTCACTTTCGGATCGGCCATGCTGTAGCCGAAGCTCCAGTTGTCCTCGGTCCCGACAAAGCGTTTCCCGCCCCATTCGTAATACCCCCACCACATGGTGCGAAGGGTAAAGAAATTCTTTACTTCCGCCGTGTAATCTATATAAAATTCCTCTGCATAATCGGGATCGCCGTAATGCGGGTTTTTCGGATCGGTTTTGGCTGCCGGATCGGAATGCGGATTGGGATTTTTTACCCTCACACCATTTGCGTCGATTGAAGGATTGCCATTGTACAACAATAGCGGTTTTCCGTCCCAGTAAAACCAGAGATCTTTAAACTTTTCCTGCTTGTAAATGCGGTCATATAAATCCTGCACAACGGTAATCACCGGACCGTTGAAGGCCCAAAAGATAAATTGAGGAACTTTGTTTCCTTCGGCTTTCATCTTTTGCATGGTGCTGAAAGTGACCTCCCATTCGTCCCAATACCGAACGGCATTGGTGACATCCATCACCAGCACATCGACCCCGGCGTCGGCCAGCATCGACATGTCTTTCCGAATCACGTATTCATCCTGGCTAAGGAAGTAACCCATCTCGGGCTCTCCCCAGTGATATGAGCTTTCGGTCCAGAGCGGATGCTTGGCGTCGAGACGGGCTTTGGGATCCGCATTCAGGATTTTGGTCACATCGGCCTGATACGGACTTTTGAAACCGGTATGATGGCCCTGGGTGTGCCAGGTAATGTAAAAAATGCCGGTTATCCGCCGCTGATCTGACTTTACTGGTCCAACTTCTCCAAAACCGGGCATTGAGCGCCCCAGCGCGTCGTTTGCCACCCAGGTATCCGGATAAATATCCCGATAATATGATTTCTCCGGAGAATTTAAAGGAACAGCACCGGAAGCACTTTTCTTGTCTTTCACAAAACCAGAAGTGGCCGCAAAAGTCAATAGCAACACAAAAGCAACCAGCCCGGTTGATTCAAAATTCAGTTTGTTGGTCATGTGTTAAAAGTTGTCGTTAAATCAGGTTAAAGAATTTGTGGCTTTCAAACTGTGCCCTAGCATCATGAAATGGTTTCGAATTCTCCGTGAAACGGATTCATCCGAATAAGCCTGACTCGTAAAAACCGCATCACGTTGAAAGTCATTAGAGCTTTTCATTTATTGTTACTGCACTCCTGAAATCAAAACCGGGCCAAACAGTCCCGATGGTTGCAGCGGGCTGTCGGCTTTGTATGGATTAACCGGACACCATGTTTTTCGCTGTTCAGCCGGTAAATTCAGATCACCAATCAACCGGTTTACCCACGTGTTGACCACCTCGATTTGCAGGTCGTTTTCACCGGTTTTCACAAAAGAGGTGATGTCGAGTTGATAGGGAGCCGTCCACAAACCACCAACGTAGTTGCCGTTGACTGAAACTTTGGCCATGGCTGTGAATCCACCCAGGTCAATCATCACGCGCTGTCCCAGGGGGAGCACTGGCAGCGTAAATTTATTTGTATAAAACGCTGTTCCGGAATAATATTTAATCCGTTCGTCGGTCGAGGTAGTCCAGTCCTGAAGCGTCTCGAAGACGATCGGTTGTTCGGGGCCCCGCTGAGCCGCATCAAACTGAACAGTCCACGGGCCTTTCACCTCGGCCAGAAGGTCGGGATTTGGATAATTGGCTTCCAGTTCCGTTGTTTTTGAGGGGCCGGCCTGGTGACGAAAAACAACGAATACGCTTTCGTAGGGAGCCAGTTTCAGCGGGACGGCGGTGGTGTTTTCTTTCTGTTCATAGGCGGGCAGCTGGCGTATCGATCCGGTGGTGGCTTCCCAAAGTTCGGGTTGCAGCCCTTTTACCCGGAACTCGGGAGTTACCAGCCGGGTTTCACCGGTCTGGTTGGTGATAAAGTAAAGCTCGCCGTTGGGCATCGTGCGGTGGCCGTAATGAATGGTACGGTCTTCGGGCAGTTTGCAGTCGGGCACACAGTTGATTTGTGAGAATGCTTCTTCCATCCTCATCCCGTTCAGGATCATCCCTTTCCCGAATTTGCGCGATTTGATGGTGGTGCCATCCACGTCACCCCACAACTCGGCGGCCAGCTGCTGCACCTGCTGATCGGCAGC
Organism: Prolixibacteraceae bacterium; assembly: GCA_029975525.1. GTDB lineage: Bacteria > Bacteroidota > Bacteroidia > Bacteroidales > Prolixibacteraceae > UBA1413. The sequence goes on from JARKOX010000197.1 coordinate 4,700, forward strand.
CGGCTGATTCTGCAAACTGGGCGAACGTTGAGGGGCCGGTCCCATGATCACGGCGCCATCATTTACAAGCTGCTTAATTTTAGCCAGCAGTTCCGGACGCATCGTTTCCAGTTTGGGAAGCACCATGATCCGGTATTGGGTTCCGTGCGGCAGGGTAATCAATCCATCCTTCACGGTCATGTATTTTTCGATCACTTCGGCATTCATGTAATCGAACTGGTAGCCTACCGGAAGGGCCGGATCAACGATCCCGGTCATCTTCGGGGCATCTTCGCCGATAAAATAGGCCACATCGGCCACGTTTAAGCCTTGCTGAAGCATGTAGTTGGTCCGTTTCAGGTACGTGGTATACACGTCCATCTGCGTGAACCAGGTGTTTTTGCGGTTAAATTCGTTACCAAACCAAGCGTTCACTCCCGGATTTTTATCTTCGTAGGGTTGAGAAATGTAAACATGTAAAAGCGTGTTGTTGATTCCTTCAGCAAAGAAACGGTCACCCCGCTGTTTGATCACGCCTGGGTAACGGGCAAACGGAGCACCGGCGCAGGTATTCGATTCGGCCGAGATCTTATTCTTTCCGTAGATATGGCCGCACGAAGTAGCCGCCCGGTTTTCGATATCGCCCAGCTCTCCTTCGCTCCAGAACTCCCCGCCAATCTCGTCTGATTGTCCGCCGTACATCAGAAACTCGCTCGGGAATCCCCAGTGCCCGTAACATTCGAGCCAGGTCCGCAGCCCGTGCCGATGACTGATGTCACGTAATCCGCCCACATAATCGTAGGCGACTTTGTCGGCCACCATGCGGCGCATATCCCAGAGAAAACGATCTGATTCCAACTGGCTTCCCACCACATATCCCTGGTAAACCGGCAAAAATGGAAGGGCACTGTATCCAAAACGTTGCTCAAACTCTGCCAGAAAATCATCGGTAAAATTCTGCCCTCCGGTTTCATAGCTATCCTGAACGACCACTTTAAAGGTTTTCCGATCAGCTTCCGGAATTCGTTTTAAAACTTCACCAATGTACCCCGTAAAATGTTTTTCCACGTGCGCTTTGCTCATTTTGTCCACCTCAAATCCAGTGGATTCGGGTGAGGCGGGACCGTTCTTGGTCCCGGTGGGGGTCATCCCGGTACGCAGGACCATCCATTCGCCTTCGGGAACTTCCCAGGTCAGGGTCCCATCGGACGAAACATTCTTGGAAAGATCGATCACTTTTGTGCCGTCAATCACCATCGACAGGTCGGCAGGTTCGGGTTGTGGTGCCCATTGATACTCGTGCCAGTAAGGCAGGGGCGTCGGGTGCATTTTGGCCAGCGTTTTTTCGGCATAGCGCTCCACCCGGGGTGATGCAGACAGACGAACTTCCGCCAACCCGGTTCCTGTTTGGGCATTCTTCACCATCAGCCGGAAGGAGGTTGCTGTGGTTTCCGGGAAAGAGATCACCACGGGGGCGTAGGGAACAAAACCTACGTTTAGCGCCGGGTTCGACCGGTTTATCTGGAATTCGGCAAGCGTGCGATACGTGCCGTCGGCATTTTTGACCTGTAGTACCGCCGGAGCGCCCAAGGGTTTTTCGGTCGTCTGCAACGTCAGACTCCTTGCGGTAAACGGCGCCTTTGCTTCCAGATCCAGGATAAACTCCGCTCCCCCGGGAAAGGAGATCCCGGTTTGCGCATTCCCGTCCAACACACTGGCCAATCCGGCCAGCTGGGGCTGCGAAGATATTTTACTGTTGGTTTGATTCAGCATCTGTTGGTCTTCCCGGGGAACCGGCCAGGCAATCACTTTGACATCCTGAAAAAGTTCGGCGGGCTTCTCCAGTTTTTGAGTCAGCTGCTGCGGCCCTTTTACCCGGAGTTCGGAGGCGGTGAGGAAGCGCATCGCTTCGTTTCCGCTCACCCACGGCCCCCCGGATTGGCTCCAGCCCGGCGAATTGAAAATGCCTATCTCGATGTTCAGCTCCGTGGCGGTCTTCAAGGCCGCGTGAAGGATTTCCCACCATTCCGGACTCAACATCTTCACTTTCCCATACGGAACGTCGTCCAACCCGATATTTCCGATGAAGGCGCGGTTAATGCCGGCCTGCTTCATCGATTTAAGGTCGTTGATCACACCTTCTTTCGAGATATTGTCGGAAATCCAATACCAGTAAACACTGGTCTGAATCGAATCGGGAGGTGTCATGAAGCCGCTTTCCAGGGCCTGGTCCGAAACTTTTTCATTGTTCGGTACGCAGGCCATCAGCAGAGCTACCAAAAAAAGGCAGGTTGTCAGGTTGATTAAAAATTTCATAATTGGCTGGTTTATTTGTTTATGTTTGTTTTAGTTGTTCTCGTTAAATACAAAATTGAAACGCCCTCCGGGAGCGGTATCTCCATTGATGTAAAAATCCATGATATTACCATTTTCCTGCATATTGTCGTTCCATTTGAATTCGATATTTATCGCTTTCCTGTCCGATTGGAGTATCGTTCTGGGTATTTCCAAATCGAATTCACAGGCATTGGTGGCCATCCTGATTCGGCCGGCAGGTTCCCATTCCCAGCGATTTCCGACATTCTTTTCGATCACAGTCTGACGTCCGTTGGGACTCGATCGATTCACCACAAAATCGTACCCGTTCCATCCGGTCGACCGGTTTCGGTCCACATCGATGAAAAGCAACATCCAGTTGCGGTCGGTGGCCGGAGTCAGCGCTGAAGCCGTTTCGACATGGAAATAAACGAACTCATCATCGCGGGCGACTTTAGCGCCGACAATGTCGTTTCTTCCGGTTGAATTGCGGTAATACTGATCGTATCGTCCACGGTGATTCCGATGCATCGTATTTCCCCGGTAATGCACAAAACTTGGTTGAACATTGTTCCAGTCTTCAGTTTTACCGATTCGGACAGTTTTCGGTGCCGAAACCTTCTCCGGTTCAGCCATTCCTTTAAATTTCCGAACCTGATCAATCAGTTGCAAATAATACACATTGCCCTTGTCGCCCCAGCCTTTATTGGGCTCAATGTCGCGGCTGCGATCCCAGTCGAACTGATCGACAAACGAGAACGGCTTTCCGGTCCAACCATCTTTCGGGAGCCATTGCCCTGCAATAAATTCATTCCAACCGGTAACAAAAACCAGCTCAGGATCAAGTTCGAATGCCCTCTCCCATTGTTCCTGAAAATTCCATCCGTAGAGATAACCGTCAATCCGTGGATCGAATCCGTTTCGTTGTGAAAAACTTCGGCTATACGACCCGGACAAATTGAATGCGCTACAATGCCCTTTGGTCTCCGGACTTGCATTCTGGGCAATTCCCACGGTCACCTGTTCAAATTTTCCATCCGCACTTTTCACATAGCCGTGCTGAGGATAATTTTCGAGCCAACCCCACTGATCATTACGCTTTGGACCATTCACGTAATCGGGTTGCCCCGGTCGGAAAGTAAAAAAATTAGCGATTTCACGATCTTCCCCGGAGTCAGTCAAATTGTCGGGATAACCCATGATGCATGGTTTTCCTTTCCAGTAGAACCAAAGATTTTTGTACCGGCCGGGCTTGTATACATCGCGATACAACTGTCGTAAGGAAACCAGAGAATGCGGAGCCGGCCCGAAAGGAAGCATGTATGCAATTTTGGGGACATTCACTCCGTCGCTTTGTGCCTGGTTCCAGGTTTTCAAAAGCGCTTCGTACGATTCCTGCCAGGTGAGGCTTCCGTTGGTGCAATCGAAAAATACAGCATCAACTCCGGCGTCGGCCAGCATTTCAGCATGTTTTCGCAAAACCCACGGATCGGTGGTTTTGTAATAACCCAGCAAAGGTTGTTCCCAGTAAAAAAAGCCAGGCTGTTTGGTTCCCCAGGCCGGATGGTGATAATCCTTCATTGCTTCAGGATATTTCCGGACTATTTCAGTAATATTTTTAACCTGGTAAGTGGTATCGTCGTTTCCTTGATGCCAGGTCCAGTAAAACATGGCCACAAACTTGTCTTTTCTCTTTTCGCCAGCCTCGCGGTATTCGCGCACCCGACGGCCAAGCGCATCGGTAGCCGCCCAATGATCGCTAACGACTGGCTGAGCATTTAACTGATAGAAACACCAATTGATCAGGAATACTCCAAGGATTATTGAATGCAAAACTCGATTCATCGGTTATAACATTTGTGATGAGCTAATTTCAACTTTAAATTTCACTCTTTTTTTTCATTCCTGCACCGAATGAATAATCTCATTCCAGTTATTGATTCCAATAACCGATTTATACGGATCGAAAATGCGGTCTTCCTGGTCGGTGTCGGCAGCCTGATAAACAAACCAAACAGGTTTTCTTCCCCCCGGATCAGCCGAATCATCGGGGAAGCGGCGCAAACCTATTCGCAAACCATCTTCCATTCGGTTGTCGATCCAATTGTGCCATTGAAAAGCATCGATTCCATCCAGGGTCTTCAGTTTCTTCCAGGTGTAAGCAAATCCGGCCGCCTGTTCTTTCAAATCCTGATCGCTGTATGACTTTGAATTGGTCCCGTTTTCCGACAGCCAAACCGTGCGTTTCTGGGTATTTTTATATCTATTTTCAGGCTTCTTGATCCACGCATCCAGTACTTCCAGATTTTTAAAGGTGATCAATGGCGTATTCATCGAAAAAACGGCGCGCACATCGTTCCATGTTTTGGGTTCGAACAGATTTTCAGGATAAGGATGATATGCCAGCGCCCACTGAAAATCACCTTCAGCCTTGCAATAATCCTGAAGTGCTGAGAGCATATCTTTGGTAGAATAGTATTTCGATTCGACAGCCGAAGTCCAGGAATGCGTAAACGAAGCGAAAACCTCACTGTTTGCATCGTACTTTCGGGCCAAATTATAGCAAAGCCTCATCGATTTGTAGTAAGTATCAAGATAAACCAGCATTGGAGTATTTCCCATGTTGGTCCAGGTCAGCCCGGCGTCTACTTCGTTGTGCATAATCCAATGATGTATTCTTCCATAGCTGTTGTCGGCGCGGCAATACCTGTTTGCAAGAAAATCGAGCGCGGCCGCGTAGCAATTGAAACTGGCAGCATTGGTCATGTTGGGCATGGTGTAAATACCCTCGGAAGTATAATCGGGGTGTTGCAGCAACTTTCCAATCTCCGGATCAGCGCACTGCGATGCCTTTTGCACCAGTATAATTGCAGCAACAACTATGTTTTTGGAGAATGCAGTCTGAAAAGTTTTATCGAGGGCGGCTACTTTCGCCTGATCGAAATAATAAGTTTTACCGCCGTAGGTATGTTCAATCGCGTTCGCTCTGGAATTGAGGTACATAAAATCAGTAAAAGCAACATTCACCGTTGCACTGCTAATTTGCAGGTCGTCGAGGTCGGTTTGGAAACCACGACTGGCTCCGTAGCCGCCTAATCCTTTGCGTCCGGTAGGTTTTTGAGCGGGAAGATTCCGGGAAGCCGAGATCTCGTCGGCATAGCGAGCATGCGAAACAACCTCATCTGTTGTCGATCCGGCCTTGATAATTAACCATTTTGACAAAGCCCGGTCGTATTTATACCCGTCGCGTGTAACAAAACGCTCGACGACTACTGAGAATGAAGGCGAGTTCAGTGAAGTAACATTCTGAAATTTTGCAGTTTGCGTTAACTGGTTGTATGGAGTTACTTCGGCAAGGCTGAAGCTTCCGTTTCCTGAATAATTCCCCTTGATGCCGATACTCGCTGCTTCTACCTTAACCTCGGTGATCTGAGAATTGTAACCAGTTGACAAATATTTTTTAAGACCTGTTTCCAATAATAAATCGGCAGCAATTTTGTCTTCCCTCGCTTTTGCCTGAGCAATTTCTTCAGCATTTCGGGCCCTCAATTGCATATTTCTGACTTTAACGGTTATGCCCGCCTCCGTTCCAAAATCGAGGCGCATAAAATCTCCGGTCTTTCCCCAGCTATATTTCCGGATATACTCGCCGAGATCGATTGAATACACACTCCAACCTGTTGATGCCAAAACCGCAGAGCCTTTGCACGAACGATCTTCTGAAATTGGCGCACCTAAAAATACCTGAAGAAAACCGAGACTTTTTGTACTTTGATATTCAAACGAAAGCACGATATTTTCGGAAGAATTCAATTTATAAAGTGGTTCAATCAGGATGTAAGGATCGGTCCCATTGGTCGTCAGGACATACTCGTATGCACCCGATGATGTTACTGAAAGTTGGTTTGCCGACGATTGCTGAAACTTCAGATATGTTATTTTTTCGGCAGGAACAACTTCCGGAGTCATTGAATTATCCTTTTTACAGGAAAGCCCCGGCGATACATTAATCAGCATGAGTGCCGCCACAAAAAGGGTATTTAGCCTGCTCATGCCGAATCTCAGTTCTCTGTTCATGGTTTAGCTGGTTTAGGTGTTCTTCTAATTTAGTGGTTCTTGATTATGAAGAAGTATTCTAACGATTGTGGTTTGCCCAGAAGAGCCCGTTTCTACGGATTAATCTGGCGGTTTAGTTCATATATCTTTTTCCTGATCTCGGTTAATGAACCAACAATTATAAAATACTCGTATTCGTAGACCGAATTTTTATACAGAATTTCTTTTTTGATCGGAGCAATGTAGGAGGTTGAACCATCCAGAGCTTCTTCATCGGGCACGCCGGACATTCCGGCCAGAAAATAATCGCATTTGGGATTGTAAACACCCATTCCCCAAAGTTTGTCGTCAACAAAAGCCATCCAATGTTCCGATACGTTTTGATAGGTTCCCCAGAAGCCACTCGAAAGGTTGACCACTTCCGGATTCGACATGGTTTCATTCGAAAAAGGGGAATTTCCCAGATAAGTATATAACTTCTTCAATGCCGATATTGGATAAACAGCAGGCAATTCCTGGTCGTTTAAAATGCTGTCACCATAGATTTTGTCGGTCCGGTGACAAGTCAGCCGGTTTTTTACTTTCAACACGTTTCCCTGCAGGGTAGTCCATTGTTCCATTTCGGCTTCAGCCGGACGGTTTTTCATATCCCACTGCATGGGAATACATTTTACATAGAGTTCATTTTCTCCTTTTTTGAAGTCCAGAATACGGGCGCGATTTCCAAAGGCATCGCCCACCTGGATCGGGTTCCAGCTCCAAGGTGACCACGAAGGCGATTGTCCTTCGTTTTGCCGGTTCACCCGTACTCCCGCATAATAAGATTGTTGTATGTACCGACCTTCGTCATGAATATTAACGATATTTCGGTCAGATCCGGCTAATGACAGGTAGCAAATAGCTCCGCCGCGAGTCAAATCCAGTTTCAGGGTCAGAACACCGTTGCTGATGGTTGGGGTACTACTTCCGACATGAACGGGCTCTGCCTCTTTTTTCTGGCATTGACCGAATGTGGTAAAGGAAAGACCCAGTAAAAGTATGGAGACCTTTCTCCGGCTCCTGGAGATTAAATCAGATTTGAAATTATTTATTGAAATCATGTACATCGGTTTTTGTGATCGTGAATGTTATTAAAAACGTTAATTGATTTTCTTTTAAAGAAACCACTTCTGTTTTCTGGATATTTGAGTCCGAAATTAAGGATTTGTGGTCAATGGAAAGTCCATCAATTTTTTCCTGCATATTAATTTGAGAAAAGACAGCCCTGAAGGCTGCTTCTCTCAAATTACCTGAAATTAGATACCGTAGCTTATTATCTGTATCACGAATGGATACCAAGGTTTACCACCCCGGATTCTGCCAGCTGCTTCCGGTATACGTATTCATTTTTGATACTTCAACCTGATCGATCGGATACATCAGATATTTATCGGTATTGGTACCCCGATCTTTTAGTTTGATGCGGGTGTAGGTATAGCCGGCACCATTTTTTGTGATTTTCATACCGGTAACAAACCCATCGGTCTGATTAAGGATTTTCCAGCGGCGGACATCAAAGAACCGATGTTCTTCGAAAGCCAGTTCTACCTGGCGCTCGTTGCGATAACGTACCTGGAACTGTTCTTTTGTCAAACCGGCAGGCAGGGGAGGCATATTAACCCGGGCACGAATGGCATTTACAGCGTCTCGGGCCGACATCGAGCTACCGCCTACTTTAGAAGTCACAGCAGCATCAGGTCCTGCCGATTGGTAAGCTGCTTCTGCAAAATTCAGGTACAGTTCGCCTAACCGGAAAATTTTCATCAGACCATCCTGATCCACATTCACTCCCGATTTATAATTGTTGAATTTACGCAGGTAATACCCGGTACGTGTATTCCTGGTTTCCGAAATACGATCGGATATTTCACAATTTCCGCCTACAAAAGTTTCAACCAGAGTCGGAGCTGCCGGCGGAGTGAACGATTCAATTCTGAAATTGCGGATGGTTATTTCATATCCGGTTCCATTGGTCACATCAAACCGCAGGAAGTGGTTCTCCGGCTTTGCACCGCCATTGGCATTCACGCCAAAGCCCCATTGGCTAATCGCCGTGCTGAGATCGTATTCAAATCTTGTCCATTCCGAGGCTTGGTCAATCCGAATATTCTGACCGGTTTCTACTCCTCCCTGAGGGCCACCAGCCACACAGAAGAAAAACTCCGCATCGGAAATCGACTTATTGCTTTTGTATTCAAAGGTAATCAGTCGCTTCGACCCTGCGCTTAGTGGACGTGTCAGGGTCGTCGTATGGATCCAGGGATCACCACCGGTGGTTGTCAGGGTGACTTCTTCTCCGTTTGTGGTGGCCGTCACATTGTTCGTAACTGAAGTAAAACTCAGCGGGAATAAATCTTTATCCACTTTTCCTGTGCTCAGCGAGCGCGGTGATCCATTGTAATAGATCGAAGCATAGAATCGCGGATCACGCCCCACGTAAGGGTTAGAGGGATCGTAGCCCGAATTTGTATTCACAATCGGCTGTAAATGATTGGCATCAGCATACCCCAGGACAGGCATTTCGCCGGTAGCCTGCATTCCATAGGCATCAACCAGTTCCTGGGATGGTCCGGCTCCGGCCTTTTCCATTCCGACCGTAATAGGAGTTCCGGCCCATTTCCAGACATTGGTGCGCTGTGCTGTCGTTTCAAAGATGGTTTCCTTGTCAACCGACCGGCTGGGATCGGAACGATAAATGAAATAATAGGCATACGCATTCTGGGCGATGTCGGCTTCGGGAGTAATATCGAAAAGCTTAAAGCCGTGCAAAAGACATTGATCAAGTGCTTCCTTGGTGATCTCGGTTGCTTTTTGCCAGTTATACTTGCTGTTGCTGGTATTCCAAAGCGGACTGGCAGCATATAATGCTGCCTGCGATTTTACGGCATAGGCAAATGCCCGGGTAATATGTCCCCGTTCATTATCGCTGATGTTCCAGCGAAAACCGATCGTTGGAGTACTGCTTTCGGGCAGGGCCAATGCAGCATCACAGTCGGCCAGAATAAAATCGACACATTCTTCAAAAGCGGCACGCTTATCTTTCGAAAAGTCGTGAGTTACACTGTATGGTTTTGAAATAATCGGAACTCCACCGAATCGCTTAATCAGTTGAAGATAATAGAATGCCCGTAAGGTAAGGACTTCTCCAATCCATCCGTTCTTCTCATCCTGATCGATACGTGCGGTAGCCACGGCAGGGTCATTGATACTTGCCAGGAACGTATTACATTTCCGTATTCCTTCGAAATAATACGACCACGGATCGATGCTGCCACCAGCCAGCGGATTGTTCGATGCAGAGGTGCGATTGTTATACCAGTCATTGATTAAGCCGCTGACTCCGTCGCTGGCATCGTGAGCCTCATCGCTGAATGATGCCAAGGGAGTATTCCCGTATGAAAAACCAACCTGTGGAATATAATCACGACAGCGGTCGAAATAATTTCGTGAAGTATTATATTCTTTGAATATGTCGTTCAGCGTCAATCGTCCGTCCGACGGAAGATCCAGGTCGGCACAGGAAGCCAGTCCCAAAAATACGGCGACAACCATTAATATTTTGAAAATATAGCTTTTCATGCTCAAGAAATTTAAAAGTTAAAATTAAGACCAAGGTTGTAGACACGATAAGGCTGGAAAGTATTCATTCTGCCTATTTCAGGATCGATATATTTCGATCGCATCTGGTCGATCGTGAACAGGTTCTGGATATTGCATGCGATCCGGATTCCTTCCGAATGTATTTTTCGGGTTAAATTTTCGGGTAAATTGTAGGCAATCTCCAGATTCCGTAAACGTAAATAGGAACGATCCATTAGGAAGAAATCGTTGTTTACATGATTGGTTGACGGAGAAAGCGACAAGGCCGGGAATGTAATTTTTTCACCGGCTGCATACCGTTCGGGAGTCCAGGCATTCAGATGAATATCGTTAAACTGTCCCTGGCTTCCATATTCGTAAGCCCCGACGCCGCTCAAAAACGAAGAAGTGTGTTTCACGCTGTGAAGCAAGAAAGAGAGCTCCCAGCGTTTCCAGGTTAAACCAGCGTTCAGACTGTATTCCTGTTCCGGGAAATAGGCATATCCCATCGGTGCTTGGTCTTTCGCGTCGATTATGTGGTCGTTATTCAGGTCCTGATATTTGAAATCGCCAACACGCGGGGTGCCAAACGAGTAAGTAAGACCTGAGCTAGCCAGTTCGTCAGCCGAATTGAACATCCCATTGCCATTGCTATAGTCGACCCGGTATCCCCAACGTTGACCCACCGGATATCCTTCTGTTCGGTACGGATAAGCATATTCATCCGAAAAAGGCGATTCATTAATACTAATGACCTTGTTCTTAGCCTGCGTAAAGCTAAATTCAGCAAAAGCCGCAAAGTCTTTAGAAAAATGCTTGTTGAAGGCTAATGAAAGTTCCAATCCTTTGTTTTCCATCTCCCCATTATTCAACTTAGGGTAATAACCAAGAGGAATACCTTGATATTCCGGAATTTTATACGAGCTGTTCACAAGCATATTATTCACCCGATGAGCGAAATAGTCGACCCCGAGGGTAAACATATCCAGGACTCCCAAGTCTAAACCAAGATTCATCTTTTTGATTTTTTCGGCAGCTAACTCGGGGTTGCCACGTTCGAGTTCAGTCCCGTTCGAACGGATGTTATCCAGGTAAAGGAAACGGGCGCTACCCATCTGGTCGTTGGCCGTAATCCCATAGGAAGCCCTTAGTTTTAACAGGCTGATAAAATCAATCTTGAAAAAATCTTCTTTCGAGACCATCCAGCCTGCAGAGATAGCCGGTGTGGCAATAAACCGGTGATCCGGGTGAAACTGTTCCGAACCGGAATAGCCAAGGTCTCCCTTCAGGAAGTAACGGTCCTTGTAGCCGTACAACACACTCACACCAAGATTCTGGCGTTTGTAGGGCAAAATTGCATTGCTGCTGCCGGTATTTTCTTTTTCCTGTAAAAGGTAATAGGTGTGTGCCGAGGCATCAATCCAGTGATCGCCAAATCTCCGGTTGTATTCCATGTTGGCAAATAAGTCGAGATAGTAGAAAAAGACTGAGCCCTTGCTATAAGCCAAAGGGGTATTCTCCCAGTTTTTGTATTTGGTAAAGTTATCCAGTAAATTATAATCGGATCCTCGAACCACCCGCTGAAAATTCTGAAGCGTGTTGGTTTGATTTCGGACATAGGTCTGGTAAGCCATCGCTCCGTTGAGCGATAATCCCTTGGTCAGAAAACTCATGTCAAGGGTTAGCCCGGCCTGTGCAATCACATTGGTTTCGATGATCTGTGAATAGCCTGAGCGGTTCAGCAAGCCGTACACCGGATTATCTACCCCGTCGATGGTTACCACCTGATTACTCATGTCCGGATTATCTTCGATAATCGGAGATAATGGTCCATACATGGTGGGAGGCAGGTTGAATATCTGGCTGTAAATATCCCAGTTCATTCTGGAGCCAGCCTGCATTTCGCGTTTAACACTACCTGCCAGGCGCATAAACCCCGACACATAATCGTTAAATTTTACATCCATATTGGAGCGGATGTTCACAATGTTCACATGAGGATTGGGGGTATATTTCCGACCTTGCTCATCCGCGATTTTCATGGGTTCCCCCTGGTTGATAAAATTCAGCTGCGAGAAATATTTGAACTTTTCGGTTCCCCCTGTGACATTAACACCAACCCGTTGTCGCATGACAATATCCTTGACGAACATATCGTACCAGTTATTATTTGGATAACCGGAGTTGTCTCCTGCCCTGAAATGATCAATTTCTTCCTGGCTGAATTGGGAATAAGGTCCATGCCCGTCGCGCTCACCGGCTTCGTTCCGTAATTCTGCATAGCGTGCTGAATTAATAAATGTCGGGCTTTTGATCATCTGCTGAAACGATTGATCGGCATAAGCTTCAACCTTTTTCTTCCCGTTAATGCCGCGTTTGGTGGTGATCACCAATGCGCCGTTAGCTCCCTGGATTCCATAAACTGCTGTTGCCGAAGCATCCTTCAGCACCGATATACTTTCAATTTCCTTCGGTGAAATAAATTCAAAGTATTGTGTAGGGCAAACCACTCCGTCGATGATGACCAGCGGTTGTGTGCCATTCACGGTTGAAATACCACGAATGGCCTTATTCGTATTCTGATAACCGAAGAAAGTCAGTTCGGAAAGTGCCGATACCGTGCTTAAACCCGGTAATCGTCCGGCTAGGGTTTCCGAAAGGATATTTTTAGGACTTTTATCCAAAACTGATCCGCTGACCGAGGAAACAGAACCGGTCAAGGATTCCCGGCTATAAGAGTCGTATCCCATGTTCACAAAGCCCCCCATGTTGTGCACATCGAATTTCAGGATTATTTTTCCCTGGTTGTTTAACTGATCGGCAGGAATCCGTTGATTTTGGAACCCTGCAGCCGAAACCGTCACAAAGGAGCTTCCATCATTTACGGTCAGGTTATAAGTCCCGTCTTTGGGTGTGACAAACTGATTCTTACCGAATTCCGATACCAGTAAGGCGCCGGCAACAGGTTGCCCGTATTCGTTAACAACAAGGTTCTTCTCAAAATCCTGTGCATAAAGGTTCAGGCACAGGAGCAATGAGAGTATGTTGATCAATATGTATTTCATATGCTTATGGATAATCATAATTCTAAATTTTTAATTTACCATCCCTGATTTTGCCATTTCTGACCGGTAACCGATTCAAGCAGCGAGGCTTCAGTAAGCGGGAGCGGGAGCAGCAGATCTTTGTTTTGCCATCCACCACGTGCGCTTCCCGAAATATTTCGGCGAGTATACGAGAAGCTACCGTCGGCATTTTTGGTAACCACCATAGCGGTTAACCATTTGCAGGTTTCGCTCAGGTCTCCGTCTGGTTTCTGCCAGCGGCGAAGATCGAAGTAGCGGTTTTCTTCCCAGGCCAGTTCCACACGGCGTTCGTTGCGAATGCGAAGGATAAGCTCTTCCTTCGATAAGGTTGCCGGAAGAGCCGGCATCCCCGATCGGGCACGCACTTCATTGGCAGCAGCCCTGGCCTCTTCGGCATGGCCTGCTTCGGCAGCCGTTTCGGCCAGATTTAGCAAGGTTTCGGCTAACCGGTAGAATCTCCAGTTGGCATTGTTTATCTGATTGGTTCCGCAAGCTCCGGGGGTAACCATTTTGCAATGATAATAACCGGTGCGTGACGCGCTACGGTTGGTGACATCGAAACTGGGAGCATGTGCTCCGCCTGTGTAGGTTTGAACAGTCACATCCTTGTTGTCCCACAGGATATGGCTTCCGTTACGCAAAACGGTTTGGTCTAAACGCGGATCGCGATTAGCATAAGGATCATTGGGGTTATACAAAGTATTTGCTTTGTTGTAGTTTGGAACAAGATGTTTCTCGTCCAGATAGGGTTTGGTCAGATCGAGCACCGGTTGACCATTAATGGTCTCAAAGGCATCCACCAATTCCTGGGTCGGACACGTGCCGCACTTGTAAGTATTGGCCATATTGCTGCCAATGTACCCGATGTGCCAGACGAAAACACTGCCTGAACGGGTCTGAAAGATGGTTTCTTTATCCCGGGGTGATCCGGAATAATCGGCATTCTGGGTAACCAACTGACGGAAAGCTGCTGCCGGGCCATTTCCGTAAATATTGGGTTGGGTGCAGGTTGTAAATAGCTGATAGCCATTTAATTTTAACTGTTGGACTGCTTCTTTGGTGACTTGATAGGCTTCCTCCCAGTAATTTTTACCTTCGTTGTGTAGCGGACTGGCGGCAAACAAAATTGCTTCGGATTTGAGAGCACAGGCCAGGGCTTTGGTAACACGTCCTCCGTTTGTTTCCGTATCAATCCTCCAGGGTAAATTCGGCTCAGCCAGAGCGAGATTACAATCGGAGATAATCAGCTTTGCCGCATCGTAAACCGATTGTCGGGTCATTTTGGAAAAGTCAGTATCAAAAGGAACTGTTTGATCCAGAACTGGAAGTTTTCCGAACCATTTAACCAGTTCCATGTAAAAAAATGCCCGTAACAAGTGAGCTTCGGCTCTAAATCTTCCGCGATCTGTTTCATTGTTTACAGCAGCTTTATCGATTAATTCCAGAAATTGTGAACACAAGCGTATTTGTTGCCAGTAACGGTTCCAATAAGCATTGTTGTTCGCCCCGTGTCCATCAGGAAAATCTCGCATAGGATGGTTATTAGCCGAAGTATTATCTTTGTAGTACTGATCGACCAATTGCCCCGCACCATCTTCCGACGACCATCCATCGTCACTGCAGGAGACCACTGCCGGATCAAAAAAGAAATAGACATAACCTTTTCTTGGAATATTGGCATACAAAGTATTCACCATCGCTTCAACCTTGTCTGGATCGGCCAATACCTCGTTCATTTGCATATTACCGTCGGGAGCTTTGTCCAGAACATCGGTACAACTGTTGAATTGAAAAAAGACAAACAACAGGAATAGAGATATAATATGTTTCATTTTATATTCAGATTTAACGTTTAGAAAGTCATGTTAACCCCTACCGTGATCATTTTAGTTAATGGATATACAAGGGTTGTATTTTGCTCCGGGTCAACAGTGTTAACGGGTAATTTATCCCAGGTAAACAAGTTATTCCCGTTTGTATAGATCCGTACATTTTCTATTCCAACCGGGTTTAGGATTTTTTTAGGCATGTTGTACCCAATTTCCACATTCTTTAAGCGCAGGAACGAACGGTCCATGATGAAAAAACTGTTCGATTTTTGACTCACACCTTCAGACATCCCAAGAGCTGGGTACAGAATTTCTTCGTTGTTGGCATAACGTTCGGGGGTCCAGGCTTTGAAATGCCATTTGCTAAAAAATCCGACCAAACCGAATTCAGTAACTCCCCACCCGTTGTGGGTGACACTACTCTGGGCTATACCCGAGAACACAAATGCCATATCGAAATTCTTGTATTTCATTGTTCCTGACAATCCGTAGGAAATGCGGGGAACGGTTGGATTGCCAATCGGAACCATGTCGCGGTTATTGATTTTTCCGTCCTGGGTAACGTCGACATACTTGAAATCGCCAAGACGAGGCTTTCCTCCAACTTCGTAAAGTGGCAGATTAGCCAGTTCCTCCGGCGTATTGATGTATCCGTTGCCATTGCTATAATCAATGAGGTATCCGAACCGCTGACCAATACTAAACCCGGTACTTCGGTATGGATAGGCATAATCTTCTCCGTATTTGACTTCGTCGCTGAACTTTACGATGTTTTTGTTGTAAGTAAAATTTCCTTTGACACTAAACGATAATTCTGGATTGATGACTTTTAGATAGGCCAACTCGGTTTCCAATCCTTTGTTATCAACAATTCCGATGTTTACTTTTGGAATATTGCTGATGGGCACTCCCTGAAGTACCGGAATGGTGCTTCTGCTGATGAGAATTTTATCGCGGTGTTCCTGAAAGGCATCCACGGTAAGCGACAGGTTATTCACGATTTTAAGGTCAAATCCGACGTTCTTCTTTTCGGCTTTTTCCCATTGCAAACCTTCGTTTCCCATTCTACCCTGATTTACACTCTGCCCCAGGCCAAGACCCGGGAATTCGCCGCCGCCCATGGTTATGAAACTTTGATAAAGGAATCTGCTGTTGCCTAATTTATCGTTCCCGGTAATCCCGTAGGAAGCCCTAAACTTTAAATGAGTAATCACCGGGTTTCCTTTTAGGAATCCTTCGTTACTTGCCACCCATCCCAATGAAAAAGCGGGGAACGAACCGAAGCGGTTTTTAGGAGCAAATTGTTCCGAACCGTTGTATCCAAAGTTAAATTCACCTAAATAGCGGTTATCGTAGTCGTAGGTTAAACGTCCCACATATCCAATCACATTATAAGGCAGGTCGGCACTCCAACCTTCCCAGTTATCGCGTTGATGCAGGAACATCCCGCTCACATTGTGAAGGCCGAAACTTCGTGCGTAATTCAACGATACCTGATAATTCATGAAATAATAGGTGTTCATGTTTTTAGACAGTCGGATAGATTTATCCTGATTATCACGGATCGGAGAATATCCTGACTTTTGGGTGGCGTTCCGGGCTACATAAAAAGCATAAGTATTTAGTGACCTGACTCCCTGGCGGGTGGTAGCTGCATGGCTGTCGAATGCAATCATCCCTTTGGCGCTCAGTCCTTTTGTTATGAAACCTAATCCCCAGTCGAGAGCTAACGATGAATTCAGAACCGTTGAATATTCCTGACGATAGCCGCGCCGATTAATTTCCCCGTAAGTATTCCGGTCTTGTCCCGATTGGGCAATAATTTCATTTTCGGGGACACCATATCCGGCCACGGTTACAGGACCCGGATCTGTAGGTGGTGTTCCCCAGGTGTAAGCCATCATATTTTGAACCATACCGTTCACATCGCCACCAAATAAGTCGACGGTCTGCGGAGAATTCATTTGTTGCAGATAGGTGGCAATATTCAAAGAAGCCTTCAGGTTTTGTGCAATTTTATAGTCGATATTGCCTCTGAAATTGTATCTGTCCATGCTATAACTTGGATCATAACCCAGGAAGCTTTTCGGTTCGGTTTTAAAATTTCCGCCCTGTCCAATATAACCCGCATTGAGGAAGTAGTTAAAGTCTTTTCCGCCACCGTTGAAGTTGGCATTTACACGGGTTTGGGGTGCCCAGTCTCTGAAATAATCGTGATAAACATCGCGGTCAGGATAAAATACCGGATCTTCACCACTTTTATACTTGTCAATCATATACTGGGTAAAAGGCATTTCATTTTCGGTCGCATTGGGATTTCCGTTGAGAAAAGCCTGATTTCTTAATTCTGCAAATTCCCAGGAATGGATCCGGTCATTATGGACCAGGAATTGCTGAAAACTTTTATCGACGGTAACGCTTAGTTCTGATTTTCCTTCCTCGCCGCGGCGTGTGGTAATAAGAATTACGCCGTTTGCCCCGCGCACCCCAAATACGGCGGTGGCCGAAGCATCTTTGAGGATAGAGATTGAAGCAATTTCGTTAGGATCGAGTTTGTCGATGTTGCTTCTGGGAATCCCATCAATCAGGATCAACGGGGAAGCGTCGTTAAGTGTGCTGACTCCGCGAAGGTAGAGGTTTACCACATCGTTACCTGGTTGTCCGGACGATTGCATAACGGTGAGACCGGGTAATTGTCCTGCCAGCGCCACAGAAAGGTTTGGAGCAGAACTTCGTTTCAGATCTTTTGTCATCACGCTCGAAATTGCAGCAGTAACCGACTCTTTCTTTTGAATGCCATAACCTACAGCTACTACTTCTTCCAAGCCAACCGTTTCTTCTTCCATAATCACCGTAAAGTCGGCCTTATTCCCAATCTGGATTTCCTGGGTTTTCATTCCTACGAAAGAGAATACCAGTACTTTAGCTTCGCCGGTGTAGATCAGGCGGAAATTCCCGCTGGCATCTGTGATTACACCGAAAGTTGTT
Source organism: Prolixibacteraceae bacterium (assembly GCA_029975525.1). Taxonomy (GTDB): domain Bacteria; phylum Bacteroidota; class Bacteroidia; order Bacteroidales; family Prolixibacteraceae; genus UBA1413. The sequence goes on from JARKOX010000197.1 coordinate 22,572, forward strand.
CCTTTTATTATCACTGAAGTCCCTGGAACTGGCATGTTTTGTTTGTCCAGAACTTTTCCTGTGATCTCTTTTTTTTGCTCTGCAGGTATGGTTGCCTGAATGACTTCAGTCTCTGGATTTTTCTTGCCAATCACAATTTGCCTATCAAAAACAGCAAAGGTATTTCCGGTGGTCTCCAGAACTTTTTCGAGAATTTTTTCAACTGTGAGATTTTCTGCTTTGATGCTGATTCTTCGATTTAAATCCAGGGCATCGTCGTAGAAAACAAAAATGAATTCACTTTGCTTTTCAATTTCCTTAATTAACTGTTTGATAGTGGTATTCTGCAAGTTAAGAGTCAGCTTGGTATTCTGAGAATAACTAACACTGGCACTTACCGTCGCAGTTGTGATGAGCAGAAAAAACAGACATATTTTCATCGTCAGCCATAATCTTTCAAAGTGCCGAAATCTCGGCACCCGAAACTTGTTTTTTTTCATAAATTTGGTTCGTTTTTAATTTGCAATTAATTAATTTACAGCACTTGCGATTAAAACGCCGGACGGGTCATGTGCCCTATGACCTGTCCTTTTTTGTTTTAATCAGATCATTCGTTAGGTTTTGTTCGGTTTTTTATAGGCATTTTCTTTTGACGTTAATACTATTAGTTTTCTTATCTCTGTTGGGTTATCACGATTGTATCCTCTTGCATTTCACAAGTAATTGGCGCGGTCGAACTAATAGCATGGAATATCTCCACACATTCGTTTTTCAGATCAAGTTTTCCTGTTAAACTCATTTTTTTGGATTCCTCATCTTTGAATTGAATTTTTACGTTGTAATACCTGGATAGCTTTGTCGCAATAGATTCCAGCGATTCCTTTTCGCAATACATCCATCCATCTTTCCAGGATATGTAGGGAAGTACATCTGTATCATCAAGCGAAGCAGCGTGTGAGTTTTTCTCATACACAAGTCGCTGATTCGGCTTTATGACCATTGTTTTTGAGTCGACCGTTGCCTGTATTCCACCTTCAACCAATACTACCGAAGCCGAAAGATCTTCAGGATAGGCTGAAACATTGAATTTTGTTCCGAGAACCTCGATCTGCAATTTGTCGGTTACCACTTTAAAGGGTTTGGAGGGATCGTGTGCAACTTCCAGATAGGCTTCACCCTCAATAAATATTTCACGCCCTTTTTTAGTGAATACGACCGGGAAGATCGCCCGACTTCCGGAATTCAGGTAGAGTTTAGTCCCGTCAGCCAAAGTCAGGTTGGTTCGCTTTCCAAAAGGAACGACTAATTGGTTCAACCGCTCTTTTGCTGTATTGTTTTCTGCTATTTTTTTTGTCAGCCGCCGATCGGCATTTACGATAATATCTCCAGAGCTTTCGTACTTGATTTCCACATCGGTGGACTTTAGAATTTCTTCCGTCTGATCAGAGAAGATCAGTTTAACATCATTTCCCGAACTCTCTGCTTTGGCAATGGATTGGTAATCGAAAGCTACCGGTACTTTTTTTTCCACCAGGAAGTACATGACTCCTGAAATACCCAGCGCCAAAAGGAAACTTGCAGCGGTCATCCAGCCGGCCATGCGAAATATCCGTTTTTTCCGGCCATAGGTATTGGCTTCAATGCGGCTCCAAAGATGAGCTGCAGATTCTTTGGTCAGCTCTTTTTCTTTTGGGATCAGATTTTTAATCATCCTAACCGCTTCCTCCAGCTCTTTTCTACGCTGTGGATTTTCGGTAATATACTTTTGCCAGTACCGATCCAATTCCGGCGTGGGGCTGATCACCCAGTCTTGAAATTCCGGATTATGTAGTAAGGAATTGGTTTCCTGGTCGAATTCTTGATTCATGCCAACGTATTTAATAGAATAAGCAGAAAAGTGCTCGTTTGTACTCACTAAATTTTATTTTTTTTAAGGAAAGCAACGAAACTCTGAGACCTGACCTCCCGAATGGCTTCCGGAAAATCGGAGGTGTTTTTTATGAAGAAAGAATAACAGGTATAACGCTTTCTTTGGACAACTCTCCCGAAGGCTTTCAATTCCGCGAAAAACCAGGTTTCTGGCTGATTGATAATTTATTTGCAGTATCTCGCTTAGCTCTTCGTAACTTAATCCTTTGACAAACCGAAGGTAGATGGCCTCCTTTTGTCGGCTGCTAAGTTTACGCATGGCCTCTTCCAGCCAATTTAGCTTTAAAGTTTGCAATTCAGCTTCTGCATCAGTTTCGGCTGCTGATGATAGATAATAGGAAAATGATGGACCTTCTTCGTCGAGCGATACAAATTTTCCCTTTTCGCTCAAAATTTTGAAGAGCTTGCGCCGGAGGGATACAAACAGATAAAGTTTAATGTTGTTAGTGGCTTTCAGAGTTGCCCGGTACTTGTACAAGTCGATAAACACATCGTGAATGCAATCGTGAATCAATTCTTCGTTTCTTGTAAAATGAGTTCCAAACTTGAATAACGACTGAATATGATCATCATAAATAATACGGAAAGCCTGACTATTGCCTGAAAGGAACTCATTCCAAAGTTGAGAATCAGATTTTTCTTGAATTGCCTTCCTCATATTTCCCATAGCAATTGTTTCATTTCAAATCATATTCTCTAATCCAAAATAAGAAGTATACTAGTCTAATCTGATTTATATTCGTAGTTTTTAAATGTAAAAATACTTTATTAAGTATAATAAATCAATGGGCAAAATGTTTCTGGATTTACACAAAATGGCACAGTGAAAGTTTGCTCCCCAAGCGATTAATAAATTGTTGTTTAGCCTGACATAGTAAAGAGGAGAATGTCATGTCAAGCAATTCAATGTCAGATGAAGTTTTAATTTTCATAACAGATCAAACATTTTTTTCAGTTTCCTATTTGATCCGTTTCCATTAGGTTATTCTTGACTTCGGCAGTTCTGCCAGCAGCATTACTGTGGAAGAATTCTCCTCGCTCTACCCATTTTTTGGAAAGAAGTTACTTGTTTTTCTGCTGAATATGGTTGACAGGTGAGGTGGGAGTTTAACGATCCGGCTTTCGGGATTTAAGCCGGACAACTTCTTTGGAATAGCTCTTATGAACACCCATCTGAAAACCCCGGGATTGGTTTGTGAATAAAAACAGCAGATTATGAGCCAGTTTCATGGTGTCTGTTGTTCTGTCCCGGTGGACTCGGGTTGCTAAAATCACTATCTTTCCCGCAATTTTTGGCGTAATGGCTCAGTTTCCGAATTACATACAACCCGATGCCATGGATTGCGGACCAACCTGTCTGCGGATTGTGGCGAAATATTTTGGGAAACATTATAACCTGAATACTTTGCGGGAGATGACTTTTCAGACCCGCGAAGGGGTGTCGTTGCTGACGCTGAGCGACGCTGCCGAAAAAATCGGGTTTCGCACCCAGGGGGCCCGTCTCACCCTCGCCCAGCTGGAGCAGGTCCCGTTGCCGGCTGTTCTTCACTGGGATCAGAACCATTTTGTGGTTCTTTATAAAATCAAAAAGAAGAAGAAAGGGGCAGAAGGGGAGACCTGGTTGGTTTCCGATCCCGGGGTTGGGCTGGTCGAATATTCCCGTGCCGAATTTCAGAAACACTGGGCAACTACCGTGAGTCATGGCGAACCGGCCGGAATTGCCCTTCTGCTTGAACCCACCCCCGAATTTTACCGGGAGGAGGGCGAAGTAACCAACCGCGCCGGATTGGGCTTTTTGTTCCGCTACCTTCGTCCTTACCGGAAGCTGATTACTCAGCTGATGCTGGGATTTTTTACCGGCAGTTTGCTTAGTTTGTTGCTGCCGTTCCTCACCCAGTCGATCGTTGACGTGGGGATCACCACCAACAACCTGAGTTTTATTGTGCTGGTGCTGGTGGCGCAGTTGGTGCTTACGATAAGTCAAACGGCCGTCGGGTTTATCCGCAGCTGGATCATGCTCCATGTGAGTGCCCGCGTGAGTATTGCCCTGATCTCCGACTTTCTGATCAAGCTGATGAAGTTGCCGGTGCGCTTTTTTGATACCAAAATGATTGGCGACCTGCGGCAGCGGATCGATGACAACCAGCGCATCCAGTCTTTCCTCACCTCCAACCTCGTCAATATGTCGTTTGGCGTGTTCATCTTCATTATTTACAGTTTCGTACTGGCTTATTACGACTGGGGGATCCTGGCGGTATTTTATGCCGGCAGCACGTTGTATGTCGGCTGGATTCTGCTATTTCTGAAGAAAAGGAAAGAACTCGATTACAAACGTTTTACCGTTGCTGCTGCCAACCAGGGGAATGTTTACCAGCTGATCACCGGGATGCAGGAAATCAAGCTCAATAACTGTGAAAAGCAGAAACGTTGGGAGTGGGAACAGATTCAGGCCCGGTTGTTCCGCGTCAATGTAAAAGGATTGTTGCTGAGTCAGAATCAGCAGGCCGGTTCGGTATTTATCAACCAGGTAAAAAATATCCTGATTATTTTTATCGCAGCCAGGGCGGTGCTGAACGGAACCATGACCCTGGGGGAACTGGTGGCGGTACAATTTATTATTGGCCAGTTGAACGGGCCGATTCAGGAATTTATCTCCTTTATCGCTGCCGCCCAGGATGCCCGCATCAGTCTGGAACGGCTGGGGGAGATTCACGCCAAAGAAGAGGAAGAAGCCGCCGGCCTGGTGAAAAACCGGGAGTTGCCTGCCAAACGTGAGCTGGAGATTGAAAACGTATCGTTTCATTATGAAGGGCCCAAGTCGCCGCGGGTACTGGCCGATGTCTCCCTGGTGATCCCCGAAAATAAGGTGACCGCCATTGTGGGGCCGAGCGGAAGCGGGAAAACCACGCTCATTAAGCTGCTGCTGGGATTTTATCCTCCTTCGGAAGGGAAAATCAGGCTGGGCGAAATTGAGCTGGACCAGTTCAGCATGGAGATGTGGCGCGGACAGTGTGGGGTGGTGATGCAGGACGGGTTTATCTTTTCCGATACCATCGCCAATAATATTGCGGTTGGCGAGGATTTTCCCGATAAACAACGGCTGCTGCAGGCCGTCACCATTGCCAATATCCGCGAAACCATCGAAAGTTTGCCGTTGCGCTACAATACCAAAATCGGGCAGGAGGGCGTGGGGCTCAGCCAGGGACAGAAACAGCGAATCCTGATCGCCCGGGCAGTTTACAAGAATCCGGCTTTCCTCTTTTTCGACGAAGCTACCAATGCCCTGGATGCCAACAATGAAAAGGTGATCCTGGAAAATCTCGGCGATTTTTACCGGGGAAAAACAGTGGTGGTGGTGGCCCACCGGTTGAGCACCGTCCGCCAGGCCGACCAGATAGTGGTACTCGAAAAGGGGGCAGTCGTGGAAACTGGTACCCACGAAGAGTTGACAGCCCGGCAGGGAGCTTATTTCCATCTGGTGAAAAACCAGCTGGAGCTGGGTGGATAATCCGGATTCTGGAACAAAGAATGTTTGTGAAAAAGTGGCTTAATGTATCGAATCAAGATCAGATGAGTGATGAAAACAACATAGAACTCCGCAGCGAAGAGGTGCAGGAAATTCTTGGAGCGCCGCCACGTTGGATTATCCGCTGGGGAATCACCATTGTATTAATAGTAGTAATGGTTTTACTGATTGGGAGCTATTTTTACAAATATCCCGATTTGATCAAGGCCCGGATTACGGTTTTGTCTGAAAACCCGCCGGTATCGGTTGTTGCCAAAGCCACCGGCAAGCTCGACCACCTGTTTGTTACCGATCAGCAGACGGTTGCCGCCGGACAACTGCTGGGAGTCATTGAAAATCCGGCCCGTTACGAAGATGTTTACTCGCTCTGGAAACAGCTGGATTCGGTCGGGCACTACTTTAACTCCCCGGCACAGTTTGTCGCTTTTCGTTTCAGCCAGGATTACCAGCTGGGACAGATACATCCGTACTATGCTTCATTTGCCAGTCAAACCGAGACGTACATCACATTTCTGAAATACAACACCTACGAGCAGCGGGTGCAGTCGTTGCGCAAGCAGGTTGCCGACCAGCAGCGCTATTTATACCAGCAGACCAACCAGGCCCGCATCCTCGACGACAAACTTCAGCTGAGCCGTCGCCAGCTGGCGCGCGATTCGGGTCTTTTCCGTAAAAAAGCCATTTCGGAAATTGACCTGGAAAAATCGAATGCTGAATTTTTAGGACATGAACTGAACCACCGCACGGCCATTGCCAACCTGTCGAACACGCAGATGCAGATTAACCAGCTGCAGCAGCAGGTCAGCGAGCAGCAGGTGCAACGTGCCGAACAGGAAAACAAATTGCTTTCGGCGCTGAAGGAGAAATACGAAAATTTGGTTAATCAGCTCTCGGCGTGGGAGCAAACTTTCGTCCTGAAAACCCCGATTGCCGGAAAGGTAACCTTTACCAACATCTGGAGCGCCAACCAGTATGTGACTGCCGGCGATGCCGTTTTTTCCGTGGTCCCCGATGCGGAACAGCGGATTATCGGGCGGATTGTGATGCCGCTCGCCGGAAGCGGGAAAGTTGAAACCGGCCAGCGGGTCAACATCAAGCTGGACAACTATCCGCACCTTGAATACGGAATGCTCGAAGGGCGCATCGTCTCCATGTCGCTGGTGCCGGTCACCTCGGCCGAGGGCAGGTACTACACCGCCGAAGTGGATTTACAAAACGGACTTACCACCAATTACCATATTAATCTGGCCTTTAGCCAGGAGATGCAGGGAAGTGCTGAAATTATCACCAAAGACCGCCGGTTGATCGAACGTTTGGTGGAACCGCTCGTGTCGGTTTTTCGCGAAAGATTGTTACCCCATTGATATTTCTTCAGGTTAACCTGCTGATTTTTTGTTTTTTTCTGAAAAAAAGATTTGTCCTTTTCTGAAAAATCGTACTTTTGCGTGCCGTTTTTTAGGGCCAGAAATGATTTTGGCGCTGGAAACCATTGTATTTCAAGAAAAATACATACTTTTGCAGTCCATTTTTGGAATGATTATTAACGAAGTTAAAAACAGGTATTTATGCCAACGATCCAACAATTAGTTAGAAAAGGAAGACAAAGTAAAGCCGATTCGAGTAAATCTCCGGCTTTAGATTCATGTCCGCAGCGTCGTGGGGTGTGTGTGCGTGTTTACACTACTACGCCGAAAAAACCGAATTCGGCCATGCGTAAGGTGGCCAGGGTGCGGTTGACCAACGGCAAAGAGGTGAATGCATACATTCCGGGCGAAGGACACAATCTTCAGGAACACTCCATCGTACTGGTACGCGGCGGTAGGGTAAAAGACCTTCCCGGTGTTCGTTACCACCTGGTTAGGGGTACATTAGACACTGCCGGCGTGGAAGGACGTACGCAGAGACGTTCGAAATACGGTACCAAAAGACCGAAACCCGGTGCAGTTGCTAAAACAGCTGGTAAGAAAAAGTAATTAATTCGTTCATTTAAGTTATTTGCTTAGTGGTTTGGTTGAGTAAGCAGCTTCTCTAACCGTCTTCCGGAGACGCGCTGAAGACACCGCCTGTGGGCAGCCAATTTAAATAACACTAAAAAACAGACAGATGAGAAAAACAAAACCCAAAAAAAGACATTTGTTACCCGATCCGAAGTTTAATGACTTACTGGTTACCCGGTTTGTTAATGACTTGATGAGAGACGGGAAAAAATCAGTCGCTTACTCAATCTTTTACGACACCCTCGACCTGGTTGGAAAGCGAATGAAAAACAACGAACTGCAACCTCTTGCAGTGTGGAAAAAAGCCCTCGAAAACGTCACCCCGCAGGTTGAGGTAAAAAGCCGCCGCGTAGGTGGTGCCAACTTCCAGGTGCCGATGGAAATCCGCAACGAACGGAAAGTAGCGATCAGTATCAAAAACCTGATCCTCTATGCGTCCAAACGTTCCGGAAAATCGATGGCCGACAAGCTGGCTTCCGAAATTGTCGCAGCTTACAACGAAGAGGGCGGTGCTTTCAAAAAGAAAGAAGATACGCACCGTATGGCCGAAGCCAACCGTGCTTTTGCACATTTCAGGTTTTAACAGCCAGGTAGTTTAGTTTTAGTTACAGGATTAGAAAAAATGGTTTAATAAAATGGCTAAGCAAGATCTGAAATATACAAGAAATATTGGCATCATGGCGCACATCGATGCCGGTAAAACAACCACTTCTGAACGTATCCTCTACTATACCGGTTTAACGCATCGCCTCGGTGAAGTACACAACGGTGCTGCCACAATGGACTGGATGGAACAGGAACAGGAGCGCGGAATCACCATTACATCGGCAGCAACCACCACCTTCTGGCGATACCAGGACCAGGAACATAAAATCAATGTCATTGATACTCCTGGGCACGTTGACTTTACCGTGGAAGTTGAAAGATCGCTCCGGGTTCTGGATGGAGCCGTTGCTTTATTTTGCGCCGTTGGAGGCGTCGAAGCACAGTCGGAAACCGTTTGGCGTCAAGCCGAAAAATATGGCGTTCCGCGTATTGCTTTCGTGAATAAAATGGACCGGCAGGGCGCTGACTTTTTCCGCGTTTACAATGACATCCGCGAAAAACTGAAAGCCCGTCCCGTGCCGATCACCATTCCGATTGGCGCCGAAGCTGCTTTTGAAGGCGTAATCGACCTGATTGAGATGAAGGCCGTTCGCTGGCATGGCGAAGATGGCGACTTCGGAATGAAATATTCGCTCGAAGAGATTCCGGCCGACCTGATGGAACAGGCCGAAGAGTGGCGGACCAATCTCGTTGAATCTGCCGCTGAAAATGATGACGCGCTGCTCGAACGTTATTTCGACGATCCGGATTCGATCACGGTTGAAGAGATGAAAGCCGTGATCCGCAAGGCTACCATCCAGGGGAATATCATCCCGATGATGTGTGGCTCGGCCTTCCGTAATAAAGGGATTCAGCGCCTGTTGGACGCGATTTGCGCCTTCATGCCCAGCCCACTCGATATCGAAGCTGTCTCGGGAAGTGTTCCGGGAGACAAAGATTCGAAACTCGAAAGAAAGCCCGATGTGAATGAGCCTCTGGCTGCACTTGCTTTCAAAATAGCCACCGACCCGTTTGTCGGAAGATTGTGCTACATCAGGGTATATTCCGGAAAAATTGAAGCCGGACAGCAGGTGCTCAATACCCGCACCGGTAAAAAAGAGCGTATCTCACGTCTCTACCAGATGCACTCCAACAAACAAAATCCCAAAGAGGTAATTGAAGCCGGAGATATTTGTGCCGCCGTAGGTTTCAAAGATATCCGAACCGGAGATACCCTCTGTGCGATCGACAGCCCCATCGAACTGGAAAGTATGGTGTTCCCCGAACCCGTTATCGGGATTGCCGTGGAACCCAAATCGCAGAACGATCTCGACAAACTGGCGAACGGGCTGTCAAAACTTGCCGACGAAGATCCCACCTTCCGGGTGTCAACTGATCCCGACTCGGGGCAGACCATCATCCGTGGAATGGGCGAATTGCACCTCGAAATCATCATCGACCGTCTGAGACGCGAATTTAAAGTGGAATGCAACCAGGGAGCACCCCAGGTGGCCTACAAAGAAGCGCTTACCCAGCCGGTTGAACTGCGCGAGGTATTCAAGAAACAGACTGGTGGCCGAGGTAAATTTGCCGATATCAGCGTCCGGGTTGAACCGGTTGAAAAAGGTGTTACCGGCCTCACGTTTGTCGATATGGTGAAGGGTGGTAACATCCCCAGAGAGTATATTCCTTCGGTGGAAAAAGGGTTTAAAGAAGCGCTTTCCAATGGTCCGCTGGCCGGTTATCCGATCGACGGGCTGAAAGTTACCCTGCTCGATGGGTCGTACCACAACGTTGACTCTGACCAGCTTTCGTTTGAAATTTGTGCCAAGCAGGCCTTCCGGACAGCTGCTCCCAAAGCAGGTCCCAAACTGCTGGAGCCGATTATGAAGCTGGAGATCGTTACTCCCGACGAGTATATGGGCGACATCATTGGTGACCTCAACCGCCGCCGCGGCCATGTTGAAAGCATGGAGTCCAAGTCGGGGGCCAGGGTGATCAACGCCAAAGTGCCGCTTTCTGAACAATTCGGGTATGTAACCGTACTGAGGACCCTCTCGTCGGGACGGGCCACTTCTTCCATGGAATTCAGCCATTACGAGGAAGTACCGCGCAACCTGGCCGAGAAAGTACTGACCGAAGTAAAAGGAAGAACAGACTTATTGTAATACAATTAACTAATTCTCATTATGAGTCAAAAAATCAGGATTAAACTGAAATCGTACGATCACAATCTTGTGGACAATTCTGCTGAAAAGATCGTGAAGACGGTTAAATCTACCGGCGCTGTGGTTAGCGGTCCTATTCCGCTGCCCACCCATCGCAGGGTCTTTACCGTTTTGCGCTCGACCTTTGTCAATAAAAAATCAAGGGAACAGTTTCAGTTGTCTTCTTACAAAAGGTTGATCGACATTTACAGTTCAACGGCAAAAACCATCGACGCATTAATGAAACTGGAACTTCCCAGCGGCGTTGAGGTTGAAATTAAAGTGTGATAAATAATAAAAAGTAGTCGAAAAATGGCTGGAATTATTGGAAGAAAAATCGGAATGACATCCGTATTCAGTGTTGAGGGGAAAAATATCCCATGCACTGTGATTGAAGCCGGTCCCTGTGTGGTTACACAGGTGAAAACCGTTGAAAAAGACGGCTATCGTGCGCTTCAACTGGGCTTTAAAGAAAAAAGGGCCAAGAGTGCCACCAAAGCTGAGTTTGGGCACTTCAGAAAAGCCGGAACAACGCCAAAGTGCGAAGTGAAGGAGTTTAAGGACACTTTCGAGCAGAAGTATGACTTGGGAGATGTGATCAATGTAGGGATCTTCAGTGAAAACGAGTATGTTGACGTGGTTGGACTTTCCAAAGGGAAAGGGTTCCAGGGCGTTGTCAAACGGCACAACTTTGGTGGCGTTGGCGAAAGCACCCACGGTCAGCACAACCGCCTCCGGGCACCGGGTTCACTGGGTGCATCTTCTTTCCCGTCGCGGGTATTCAAAGGCATTCGCATGGCCGGCCGCATGGGCGGGGATATGATAACAATCGAAAACCTGTTGGTTTTGAAAGTTATCCCTGAGAAAAATTTGATTGTACTGAAAGGCTCTGTCCCCGGTGCAAAAGGTTCATACATAGCATTACGGAAGCAATGGAATTAAACGTATTAAATATCAAAGGAAGTGAAACCGGAAGGAAGGTTACCTTAAACGACCAGATTTTCGGTATTGAGCCCAACGACCATGCCATCTATCTCGATGTAAAACAATATTTGGCAAATCAGCGTCAGGGAACGCATAAAAGCAAAGAACGCAGCGAAGTGGCCGGAAGTACCAAGAAGATCAAACGGCAAAAAGGTACCGGAGGCGCCCGCGCTGGAGCAATCACTTCACCGTTGTTTGTTGGTGGAGGTAGAATTTTCGGTCCCCGTCCGCGGAATTACGGTTTCAAACTGAACAAAAAAATCAAAATGCTGGCACGGAAATCTGCTCTTGCCTACAAAGTCAAAGAACAGAACATCGTGGTGCTTGAAGATTTCAGTTTCGATGTACCCAAAACGCGCGAAATGGTTGCGATCAGTAACAATCTGAAAATCTCGGATAAAAAGTCACTGTTCGTTTTACCAGCCGAAAATAAAAACATATATTTGTCCTCCAGAAATTTACAGGATGTTTCGGTTGTAACTGCTTCTGAATTAACAACTTATCAGATACTGAACGCCAAAACGATTGTTATCCTGGAAGGTTCAGTTGAGAAAATCGAAGAAGTATTCAAGCTTTAAGACCAGTACAGATGGACATTTTAGTAAAACCTATAGTTACCGAAAAGATGACGGCACAGGGCGAACGGTTCAACCGTTACGGCTTTGTCGTTAATCGCAGGGCAACCAAAGATCAGATTAAAAGGGCTGTTGAAAGCCTTTATAGTGTGCAGGTTGACTCTGTCAATACCATGATTTACGGTGGGAAGAAAAAAGTGAGGTACACCAAATCCGGCGTGATCAGCGGGAAAACCAGTGCCTACAAAAAAGCTGTCGTAACTTTGGTGCAAGGAGAAAGTATTGATTTTTACAGTAATATTTAATTAATAAAAATGGCAGTAAGAAAACTTAAACCAGTAACACCGGGTCAAAGGCACAAGATTATTGGCGCCTTTGAAAGCATTACTGCAACTACGCCTGAGAAATCATTGTTGGAGCCCCTGCGGAAATCTGGTGGTCGCAACAACCAGGGTCGCATGACAATGAGGTATATAGGTGGGGGACATAAGCGGAAATACCGTATCATTGATTTCAAAAGAAACAAAGACGGCGTTCCCGCAGTTGTCGAATCCATTCAGTACGATCCGAACCGTACGTCACGCATTGCGCTTCTGGTGTATGAAGACAATGAGAAACGTTACATTTTGGCCCCCAGCGGGTTGCAGGTTGGCCAAAAAGTGATGAGCGGAAGCGGTATCGAACCCGAAATCGGAAACACCCTCCCTTTGGCTGAAATACCTCTGGGTACCCTTGTCCACAACATTGAACTTCAGCCCGGACAAGGCGGCATCATGGCACGTAGTGCAGGAACTTATGCTCAGTTGACCTCTCGTGAAGGCCGGTACGCAACCTTAAAATTGCCTTCCGGCGAAATTCGTATGGTACTTACCACCTGCCGAGCTACGGTAGGTACAGTTGGAAACACCGAGCACAACCTCGAAAAATCGGGTAAAGCCGGCCGCAACCGTTGGTTGGGACGCCGTCCGAGAGTGCGTGGGGTAGCGATGAACCCGGTAGATCACCCGATGGGTGGTGGCGAAGGCCGCGCCTCCGGAGGACATCCGCGTTCACGTAAAGGCTTGCTTGCAAAAGGGTACAAAACCCGTACTCCGAAAAAAGCATCCAACAAGTACATTGTAGAACGAAGGAAGAAATAATTTAAAGAGGAGAAAACATGAGTCGTTCATTAAAAA
>JARKOX010000203.1 GCA_029975525.1 Prolixibacteraceae bacterium
CCCGAATGGGGCAGCGCCGCCGTTATTCTTCCCTGGCTGCTCTGGAAATGGTATGGCGACGAAGAGATCATCGACCAGGCGTGGCCTATGATGCTGAAATATGTCAACTATCTGAAAGGAAAATCATCGGACCACATCCTGAGCCACGGGTTGGGCGACTGGTTCGACCTGGGCCCGAATTCTCACGGCATCGCCCAGCTGACCCCGGTAGCGCTTACCGCCACAGCCATCTACTATTACGACGTGAAACTGATGGCCGAGATGGCAGCAACCCGCCAGATTAACGACCACGAGATGCTCGCAGGCTGGGCAGAAGAGATCCGTACCGCTTTTAACGCCCGTTTTTACAATCCCGAAACCGGAGTTTATGCTACCGGAAGCCAGACCGCCCAGTCGATGCCGCTTTGCCTGGGCATAGTGCCCGAAGCCGACCGGACAAAGGTTTTCTCCAACCTGCTCGACACCATCGCTGCCGGTAACAAAGCGCTCACTGCCGGTGATGTGGGTTTTCACTACCTGGTGGAGGCGCTCACAACAGGAGGCGCTTCGCAACTGATGTTCGAGATGATTAACCGCGACGATGTCCCCGGATACGGTTTTCAGCTGAAAAAAGGGGCCACAGCCCTTACCGAATCGTGGCAGGCCCTCGAAGTGGTATCGAACAACCACCTCATGCTGGGACATGTGATGGAGTGGTTTTATGCCGGACTAGCCGGAATCGGGCAGACAACAACATCAACCGCCTACAAGGAGATCGAAATCAAACCTGAAGTGACAGGCGACCTGACTTTTGTAAAGGCCGGTTTTCAGTCTCCCTACGGATTGATCCGCTCGGAGTGGACCCGAAACGACCGGCAGTTTGAACTGGAGGTGGAAATTCCGGCCAATACCACCGCCCGGATTGTGTTGCCGCCCATCCAGCCGTCGACGGTAAAAATTGACGGCAAAAAGCCCGGCCACACCATTCCGCTGTCGGTTGATCCAACCGGAAAAGTAAACCTGCAGGTTGGATCGGGCATTGACCGGATTTCAGCCGGACTCGACTTTTAAAATCTGCAAAAAGAGAAGAGGACTTCGGTGAGCCTTCCGCTCCACACGAGGTCCTCTTTTTTTCAGACAGCACTTATTTCTGCCAGAATAGTAAAACGGTTCGCCGACTACCAGAAGGAATCGACCTGCTTGATCAGCTTTGAACGTCCATGTTCAGGACGACCGTTATTTTTCAAAGAAATTCGAGATCTCAAGATTTACCTTGCGAATCTGCTCGGTATTCAGTTTGATCACCTTCCGGTCATAGGTAATCAATCCGTTCACCTCCACCTCCACGTCGGTGGTTTGCGTGTACACAGCCGCTGAATAACCAAAAGGAATCAGTTTTTTCAGTTTTTCGGCCAGTTCAACATAGGCTTTTGTAGCTTCCTCGGCGGTTTTGTACTGGACGTATCCCCAGTTCCGGTCTTTTTCCCAGAGGTGATCCTGCAACACCAGTCCAATGCCGCCATATTCGCCCAGTACGTTGCTCCGTTTTGAATCGAAAAGCCCCATCGCCGGGTCGGGATAGTTGTGCATGTCGAGCATGTCGCCAACATCATAATGGTTGCCCCCGCTGGCCGGGTTAACCAACCGCGACGGATCGTAATTTTTGGTCCACTCCACGATTTCGGCATTTTTAAACTGTCCCCATGCTTCATTGAAGGGAACCCAAACGACAACACTCGGATTGGAAACAGCCAGGACCATGATCTCATACCACTCGCGGCGGACGTTTTCTTCGGATTTTGCGCTGCGGATCAGCTCCAGCCCGTTACAATAGATGCGCAATTTCCATTGCGGCGAGCGGACACCG
>JARKOX010000213.1 GCA_029975525.1 Prolixibacteraceae bacterium
TCATCGTCAGAAAGATTAATTGACCGGGTATTTCCGGATGACCAGGTATTTCAGTTCGGTGGAGCCGGCGTTGCTGATGCCGTGTTTACTGCCCGCCGGACAATAAAAGCTTGCATAGGCGCCGCCGGTGGTGGTTTTTCCATCAAGAAAAAACTGTGCCGTACCTTCCAGTACGAAGAAAATTTCATCTCCTTCGTGTTGGTGGGGTGGGTGCGTAGCCTGGCGGGGCGCCACCACGCTCATTTTGACGGTCAGCCCGTCTTCCAGGAATTTCTGGGCAATAAACCAGTACTGGTAGCCGACCGATGTGGGGATTATCCGGGTCGTGTCAAACGGGTTGAGGCAGTTTTCGATGGTGTACTTTTTCGCTTGCGTGGAAGGCGGACCAGACGGATCCTGGGCCACGGCAAACCCGGCCGACAGCGCCAGCAGCAGGAAGATGGGAAAGTACCGTTTCATATCGGCAATGTTTTTATTTGACTTGTTTTATACTCTTCCGGAATTTTTTCGATCTGTAAAATTGCAAAAAATCGGCAGGAAGTTTAAAGTCTTCGGGCGAAGGTTGAAGAAAATCGTATTCTTTCATCGGAAGTCGGGTTAAAATGCGGCTGGCAGCCATTTTTTCTATTGATCGGGACACTATCTTTAACCGTCAGTTTTTAACAAACAGCAGTGAACGCAACGCAGGAGATAAACCGGATAATCAAAGAGAAAGCCCGCGAGCTGGGGTTTCAGGCCTGCGCAATTGTGCCGGCCGGTTTTCTGCACGAAGAGCAGGAGCGTTTTGCCGGCTGGCTCGAAGCGGGTTTTCAGGGCGAAATGGGCTACATGACCCGGAATGTGGAAAAAAGGCTGGATCCCCGCCTGCTGGTTGAGAAGGCCCGGACGGTGATTGTGACCCTGCTCAACTATTTTCCAGCCGAAACCCAGCATGATCCGCACGCCCCGGTGCTTTCCAAATATGCCTACGGGGCAGATTACCACCAGGTGATCCGGCATAAACTGACCCAGCTGCACCAGTTTATCCGGGAGGAGGTGACTCCCTGCGAAGGACGCTCCTTTACCGATTCGGCGCCGGTGCTCGAACGGGCCTGGGCGCGCCGGGCCGGCCTGGGCTGGATCGGCAAAAACAGCAACCTGATTTCGGTCGAACATGGCAGCTTTTTCTTCATCGGCGAATTGGTGATCGATGCCGACCTGCCCTGCGATGAGGTTGCCGAAGTGCGTGACCACTGCGGAAACTGTACCCGCTGTATCGACGCCTGTCCGACGCAGGCCATTGTGGCCGATCGGGTGGTGGATGCCCGCCGCTGCATTTCGTACCAAACCATTGAAAAAAAGGGAGAACTGGATGAAACGCTGAAAGGAAAGTTTGCCAACCGGGTGTTTGGCTGCGACATCTGCCAGGATGTGTGTCCGTGGAACCTGAAGTCGGAGCCGCACCGGGAGGAGGCGTTTTCCCCTCCTCCGCGCCTGCTCGGTCTGACTGCCGGCGAGTGGCAGCTGATGGACCGGCCGCTGTTCAGCGAGCTGTTTCGCCATTCGGCGGTCAAACGGGCCGGTTTTAACGGGTTGAGCCGTAACCTGAAATTTTTGCGGAACGATGAGTGAAAATCTGCGCTTTGAATTTCAGGGAGAACTTTATCAGGGGCCGCGGGGCGGTTATTATATCGATTTTCCGTTTGATGCCGAAAAAGCCTTTGACACCCGACGGCAGGTGAAGGTGAAAATATGGTTCGACGGCTATTTGAGCCGCAAGAGCCTGCTCCCCAAAGGCGACGGAAGTTACTGGCTGAGCGTGTCGAAAGAGGTGCGCACCGCCATCGGTAAGGGCGACGGCGAACTGGTAAATGTGGTGGTGGAACCCGACACCGAGCCGCGAACGGTGCCGTTGCCCGAAGAGCTGGAGTGGCTGCTCGATAACGAGCCGGAGATGAAGGAACGTTTCCACAGTTTTTCCTATTCTGCACAGAAATTTTTTGCGGAATACATTGCCGGCACCGCCGACCCCGACACGCGGGTCAACCGGATCAATAAACTGTTTGAATACCTGCGGCAGTTTCGCGGGAAAAAGCTGGATGCGAGCGCTTTTCCCGACAGTTAACTCCGGAATGGAACCGTTTCCCCGCTGCCCGGGCAGATTCTCATTTACCGGAGAAGAGACCGGCCAGGTAAAGAATAATTTTCAGAAAGGTGTTGTAGAAGAAGAGCAGGGTTGCTGCGCCATATTTCCACACTGTTGTCAAAACGCCGGGGAGGCCGGGGTAGCCGCGGGTGAGCAGTGTAAAGAGCAGTGCGTAAAGCAGAAAGGTCAGGGCGGCGATCACCAGGGCAGCAAAGAGGTATCCGGCCCGGCCAATGTCGGTTTGAGCCCGGTTGCCGGTCAGCGTGCGAAACTGTTTTTTGGTCCAGTTTTGTCTGATTTCGCCGGCATTGCCCAGCAGGTGAAAGGCGAAGAGAAAACCGGCAGCGCCGTCGTACCAGGGAAACCAGCCGGTCGGCGCCAGCGGCCGGCAGAGCACTGCGGCAACAAAGAGGACCGGCAGGTAGTAGGGCGCCAGCAGGATCAGCAGGTTGCCGGTTTCGCCGCCGAAGCCCTCGCTGTGCCTGACCTGTCCGCCGCGCCTTGCCGTCACCACAAACGATCGGATCCGCCGCAGGAAAAGCAGCGCCACCAGGGCATGCGACAGCTCGTGCATAAAGGTGGCCAGCCAGTTCCATTTTCGGAAGAGCAGGAGATAGAGCAGGAGTCCGGCCCCGAAGCCCGCAGCCAGCGGAATCAGGATGGCAGGCGCACCGCCCAGCAGGCGCAGGGAACCTGTCAGCGCCATCAACGCGCCGGGAATGACGAAAAAACAAAGGGTGCCGATAACCAGTTTCACGCTTTTTTTGATGCTGAAAATAGTTAAAAAAATGGCGCCGGGAAATCCGGAGGTGTCATTTGCGGTTCTGCTGGTGCAGGGCCAGAAATTCACTGGGGGTTTTCCCGAAATGTTCCTTGAACGAGCGGGTAAAGTAGGAGTGTGAGTTGAACCCCGCCATGGCGCTTACCTCGTCGATGTTGTTGTTGCCGTTTTTCAGCAGGCGCGCAGCGTATTCGAGCCGGATGGTGCGGATAAAATCGGTAGCCGATTTGTTGGTCAGCGCTTTCAGTTTACGGTGCAGCGTGCTGCGGCTCAGGTTGAGGTGGTTGGCCAGCGTATCGATGCCCAGCTGTTCGTCGGTCATATTTTTTTCCACAAAACGGATGGCTTTGGCCAGCATTTTCTGGTCGGGGGTGTCGGGCATGTCGCCCTCAAACCCTTGCGAAATTTTGCCGGTGTAGAACTGCTGGAGGGTTTCGCGGGTGGCAAAAATATTTTTGATACGCGCCTTGAGCACTTCGCTGTTGAACGGTTTTTCGAGATAGGCATCGGCGCCGGTTGCAAATCCTTCGATTTTGTATTCGTCGGAGACGAGGGCGGTGAGCAGCAGGACCGGAATGTGGCTGGTGTTCAGGTTGTTTTTCAGGTCGCGCACCAGCTCAATCCCGTTTTTGTCGGGCATCATGATGTCGGAAACAATAAGGTCGGGCAGGAAAATCCGGGCTTTTTCAAGTCCTTCGTTTCCGTTGGCCGCCGAGATCACGCGGTAATCTTCCGAAAGGATGAGGCAGATAAAGTTGCGCAAATCCTGGTGATCTTCCACCACCAGCAGCAGTTTGTCATTTTTCCGGCGGTTTTTTTCGGGGCTGTTCCAGTTTTCCGACAAGATGTTGTTCTCCTCCGCCGCAAAAGAGAAGTGGTCGCTGTGGAACGGCTGCGAAACCTGGTTAACCACGATGTCGGTACGTGCTTTCAGCGTTTGGGCGCTTAGCGGTCCGTAGGGGATCCGGATCCGGAAGGTGCTGCCTTTGCCGGGTTCCGATTCCACTTCGATTTCGCCGCCGTGCAGCAGGATCAGGTGTTTGGTCAGGTGGAGCCCGATCCCCGTTCCGCTGTGGGGAGCTCCGTTCTCTTTTACTTTGTAGAAGCGGTCGAAGATCTTTTCGAGATGTTGCGGCGCAATACCCGGGCCGCTGTCTTCTACCGAAATCTGCACATACGTTTTGCCCGCCAGCTCTCCGGCCCGGAAAACATTGGGGGGCAGCGGTCCGGCGCCGTTTTTTTGCCCGATGGTCAGTTCAACCTGCACCGATCCCTTTTCAGGCGTAAACTTAAAGGCGTTGCTCAGCAGGTTAAATACCGCTTTGTCAATTTTTTCGGCATCGAAAGTGGCCGGGATTTTATCGCACAGGTTTACAAAATTGTAGTTGATCTGTTTCTGTTTGGCCGCATCGGCAAAGTAGTTGAAGATGTCGCAGACAAATTCTGTCAGGTCGGTTTCGCAAATGTTGAGCTCCGCTTTTTTGTTTTCTATCCGCCTGAATTCCAGCAGTTGGTTGATCAGTTTCAGCAGGCGGCGGGCATTCCGTTTGATGAGCGCCAGCTGGTTGTATTGTGCCTGGTCGAGATTGGACGAGGCCAGCAATGTTTCCACCGGTCCCGAGATGAGGGTGAGCGGGGTGCGCAGTTCGTGCGAAATGTTGGTGAAAAACACCAGTTTGTCCTGGTGCGACTTCTCTTCCTGCAGTCGTTGCAGCCGTTCCAGTTCGATCTGGCGCTCGAGCCGCGAGCGGTAAACGATGATCCGCCTGACCAGCCATCCCAGCGCTGCCAGCAAAAGGAGATAGATCGTCAGGGCGACATTGCTCAGCAGCAGTGGCTTGGGGATGGTGATGGCCAGCATGGCCGGCTCGCGGTTCCACACCCCGTCGTTGTTACAGGCCATCACTTCAAATACATATTTTCCGGGCGGAATATTGGTGTAGGTGGCGCGGGCGTTGTTGCCCGCTTCCACCCAGTTTTGGTCAAATCCTTTGAGGCGGTAGCGAAACTGGTTTTTCTGCGGATTCAGGTAGTTGAGCGCAACAAATTCGATACTGAACGAATTTTGGCTGGGTTTGAGCCGCAACTTCTCCATCTCATACAGGGGTTTTTCGAGCAGGGAGTTCGCCTGGCTGGGCAAAACTTCTTTGTGGTTGATGAATATCCGGGAGAAATAGACGTTGGGATTGAAGGGGTTGAGCTGCATCCGGCCCGGGTCGAAGGCGACCATGCCGGTGGTTCCGCCAAAATAGATTTTTCCGGAAGTGGTGTGGCACAGCGCCCCGGCGCTGAAGAGGTTTCCGGGCAGCCCGTCGGAGGTGGAATAGTTGAGGTAGCTGCCGGTTGCCGGGTTGTAGGAGAAAATGCCGAAGTTGGAGCTTAGCCACATCTGTTCGGGACCGAGGGCGACAATTCCGTAAACCGACACCGGCTTGCCGTTGAAAAGCAGCGGGTGGCGGCTGATGTTCCGCAGGCTGTCCAGGGAGAGGATGCCGTGGTCGGTGCCCAGCCACACTTTGCCGTCCGGCCCGTCGGTGATGGTGTAAACCTGTACCGATCCGGCGGTCTCGTCGCGGTCGATCAGCAGCCGTTCAAAGGTTCCTTTGCCGTTGGGTTTGATTGAAACGCCGGCGTTGGAGATGATCCAGAGGTTTTGGGAAGCGTCTAACAGCAGTTTGCGGATGAAGTTGGACGGCAGCGATGCCGGGTCCGACTCTTTGTTGGCATACCGTTTCAACGATTGGTCGCTGTAGCGGTAATAATAGAGCCCGTTGTTGAAAGAGGCAATCCATAACCCTTCGTTATCCGACACCAGGTCATACACGTTCAGGTTACCCAGCAACGCCGGCCTGAAAGATTGTTCGCCCTTTTTCCGGAGGAAAATTCCTTTACCGAAAGTGCCGATCCAGATGTCGCCGTTGGGACCGGCATAGATACATTTAATATTGGTAACCGCCGTCTGGTCGTCGCTGGTAAGGGGGACATGCCTGAACGTTTTCGGCTGGTCGTCGAAGCAATCCAGTCCGTGGCCGTCGGTCCCGATCCAGATTTTGCCGGTAGAGTCTTCGGCAATGGTGTTGACGAGGTTTCCGCAGATGGAGTTTTCGTAAGGCGAATGGATGTAAGTCTCAAATGTGTTCGAAAAGGAGTTCAGATAAGCCAGTCCTCCCCGCCAGGTGCCGATCCACAATCCTTTCTGGTTGTCTTCAAAAAGAGAAACCACCGAATTGTCGGGGAGCGAATGGCGGTCATTGAAAGAGGAGAGCGAATGGCGGAAGTTTCCGTCGTTCCATTCCAGCAGCCCTTTGTAGGTGGCGATCCAGATTTTGCCGTCGCTGGTTTGCAGCACCTCCCGGATCCGGTTGGTCGTTACGTCGGAAGTTTCAGCGTTTTTGGCGAAATAGGTGCCCAGAAGTTTCCCCGAGGTGGTGTAGCGGTGAAGCCCGTAACCGTCGGTGGTGATCCAGAGGGTGTCGTCGATCAGGAAGAGGCCGTGCAGTTTAACGGTGGAAATATTGAAAGCGAGTTTTTCAATCTGCCGCGACTGGGTGTTGATGTGGTACATTTCGCCCAGGTTGTTGGCTGCATAAATATTGCCATGCTGATCGATGCAGAAGGCGTTGACCTGCAGCCGGGTTTGGTTGCGCCGGATATAGCTGATTTCGAGCGATGCCGGGTCAAAAGTAGCCAGGCTGGCACCGTCGATCATCCAGATTTGGCCCTGCCGGTTTTGTTTGAGGTCGACGATGTTCAGGATACGGTCGGGGAACTCTTTGTCGGTGAGATTTACCGTCTCCAGCTGGGCCGCATGGTAATTAAACCGGTTGAGCCCGGTGTTGGTCCCTACCCAGATGGTGTTGTTCCGGTCGATCAGCAGGCTGTTGATATAATTGTTGGTGTGCGAAATGCCGGCCTGGAATTTTGGGTTGTAGGTAGCAAAGTCTTGTGAATTATATTGATACAGTTTTTCGCGGGTGATAAACCAGATAAAATCGTAGCGGTCCTGCGAGATTTTGAGGACGGGGGCCAGCGCAAAACCTCCGGCAGGCGAAATGCGCCGGATCGGGAGTTTTTGGATTTCGGCCGCCTGACTGGCCACACCTCCCCACAAGAGACAGTAAGTCAGCAGAAGAACAATATGTCGGACCTTTTTCATGGCAGCTTTCCAATTTTTGGCAAAGTAACCCTCTTTTGAGGAATTGTATTTGAAAAATTAGTTCAAATGTGAAAGGTTAGTTCAAACGTACGCCAGGATTTCAAAAAACTGAGAAAAAAATTCAAAAGCAGCTGGATCGACTCCGATATCTTGGCTTTGAATTTTTTAAATCTAAACCTGTATGAAGCAATGTCTTTTTAAATGGCAGAAACTACCATTTTTAATAGTGGCGGTTTTTCTGTTTGCATTAAATGTACAAGCCCAGGAGGTCACCATCCGGGGTAAAGTCATTGGAGCGGACGACAAAAGTCCGCTGGTAGGGGTGAGTGTGGTGGTTGAAGGGACGACTATCGGGATGGCCACCAACCTGGATGGCGACTACACCATCAAGGCGCCCAGCCCCAATGCCAGCCTTGTTTTTTCATTCATCGGATACCAGACTCAAAAGGTTAAGGTAGGGAGCCGGACCAGGATTGATATCTCGCTGTCGCCCGACCTGCAGAACCTGGAAGAGGTGGTGGTGGTAGGCTACGGAACGCAGAAGAAGAGAGACGTTACCGGCGCGATCACTTCGGTTGATGAAAAATCGATTGAACGGCGTCAGGCGGTAAACGTTTTCGACGCTCTGCAAGGGGTGGCTCCCGGGGTGCAGATCTCAAGCGTTTCTGGTGCACCGGGCGCTTCCAGCTCTATTTTGGTTCGCGGAGCTTCTACCTTCGATGATGCCGGCGTTGAACCGCTTTATGTGGTAGACAACGTGATTGTGAATGATATCGAAAATATCAACCCGAACGATATCAAGTCGATTGAAATCCTCAAGGATGCTGCCTCCGGCGCCATCTACGGCGCCCGTTCGGCCAACGGGGTGGTTATTATCACCACCAAATCGGGCGAATCGGCTGCTCCCAAAATTGATGTGCGGGTGTTGCGCAGTTACAGCTCGATGGCCAACAAAATTCCGCAGGTCAATGCGTTTGAACGGATTTTGAACGAGCCGTCGACCCGAGGAGCGGTGCTCGAAAAATTTTCGGCCAATGCCGACTCGGTGGGGCTGATCAACAGCACCAACTATTTCTACCAGGATTTTCTGACCCGCACGGCCGTCCGGAATGATATCAACTTCGGAATCAGCGGCGGCTCCGACAAGCTGAAATATATGGCTTCGCTGGGGTACATCGGCGACGAAGGAATTATCCTCACCAGCTACAACAACAAGCTGACCGGTCGGATGAACGTCGATTTTCAGGTGTCCAAGAAACTCAAGTCGATGACCCGCATCAGTTTCAGCAATGCCAAAACCAACAGCATCAGCGAAGGAAACGTGTTTCAGACCGCCATGCGGCGTCCGCCCAACATGATCATCTGGTATCCTGACGGCAGTTTTGCCCCCTATTATGCCATGGGCGGAAACCGTAACCCGGTGCAGGAGCTTTACGCACGCGACCGGCTGCAGGACCGTTACCAGGGGACTCTCTACCAGGCGCTGGAATTCAGGTTCAATAAATACCTCTCTTTCCAGACCAGCGTGACGGCCAACCTCAACCTGCGGCGCGACCTCGAGTTTTCGTCCAAAGAGCTCGATTCGAATGCCAACGAAGATTTGCGCAAAAACACCGGATCGGACCAAACAATCTGGGGACAGACCTACCAGGGAGACGCATACCTGTCGTATAACCGGACCTTGGGGAAGAGCCACAGTGTAAACGCCATGGTGGGAACCAGTGCCGAAACGGGTAAAAATGAGTATCTGAACTTCAGCGGCAGCTATTTTGTGTCGGAAACAGTTCACACCATGAACCTGGCCACCCTCGACCTGGCCCAAACCAACACCACCGCAGCAGATTATGCTATTGCCAGCTTCTTTGGCCGTTTGGGATACGCCTACAAAGGGAAATACATTTTTAACTCCAACTTCCGTTACGATGGTTCTTCCCGTTTCGGGGTCAATGAGCGTTGGGGCTTTTTCCCCTCGGCTTCGTTGGGCTGGCGTTTTTCCGATGAAAGTTTTATGGACTGGTCGAACAGCTGGCTGAGCGATGCCAAGCTGAGAGCCAGCTGGGGGGTTACCGGTAACGACCGGGTAGGATACTATGAGTCGCAGATCCGGTACACTTCCGGCAGTTATTCTTACAATGGCGTTTCGGGTGTTGTTCCGGTTGGCACTTACGGAAATCCCAACCTGCATTGGGAGGAGACCCGCCAAACCGACTTCGGGCTCGACCTGAGCCTGTTCGATGGACGGGCCAGCTTCACGGCCGACTACTATGTCAAAGAAACCAGCGATCTGCTTTCGGATATGAACCTGCCGTACACCACCGGTTATGAAAAAATGCGCGTGAATCTGGCCAGCATCGAAAACAAAGGGGTGGAACTCTCTTTCTCGGTTTATCCGGTACGCACCAAAGATTACTCGTGGCAAACCACGGTCAACTGGTGGAAAAACAAGAACACCATTACCGACCTGGCCCGCGACAATTATGTGCAGAGCAGCATCTATTATGTGGCCAAAGGTTATCCGGCAGGTTTATTCTACGGATACAAAAACCTGGGCGTTTACGAATATGACCTGAGCAATGCCTACAGCCAAGATTACAAAACCCGTTTGACTCCGGTACTGGAGCGCGATAACAACGGCAACGTAATCATCGGGTTAGACGGGCAGCCCACCCTGATTCATTACACCCTGCCCAACGGACAGGTTTACGAAGGAGTGGTGCAGCAGCTGAGCGCTGGCGGCGTGATTGCAGCCGGCGGCGATGTGATCTGGGAAAATATGCCCGACAAAGACGGCGTTTACGACAACAAAATTGACGACAACGACCGCGCCATTTTGGGCGAAGCCAATCCCGACTGGTTTGCTTCGTGGAATAACGTGATCAACTATAAAAAATTCACGCTCTCTTTCAACTTCTACACCAGTTGGGGAGGCCTGGTCTACAACAAACTGAAACGTTACTACACCAGCTGGGGCGGAAATACCCACATGCAGCTGCCCGACTACATCCGCACGGGATGGAAATACCAGGGACAGATTACCGACTGGTATGCCATTAACACCCGCGACCGCAAAACCATCAACCGGGCCGAGCTGAGCGACTTCTACCTCGAGGATGCCACCTTCATCCGCTTGCGGAATGCCCGTCTGAGCTACAACGTAGACGGCGATCTTCTGAAAAAAACCTTCATTAAAGGCTGTACGGTATATGTTTACGGAAATAACCTCCTGACCTGGACCAATTACAGCGGTTTCGACCCGGAAATCGGCGGCGGGGTTTTAACACCGGGAACCGATAACAGCGCTTATCCCAGAAAACGTGAAGTAGGGTTTGGCCTTAATGTGAACTTTTAAACAGAAGCAGATATGAAGAATATATTTAAACTATCAGTTATAACAGCTTGCTTCCTGATTGTTTCAGGTTGCGCTGATTTCCTGGACCGTTCTCCGCTGTCCGACATGTCGCCGGCGACCTTTTTTGCCAACAAAGGCGATATGAAAAGCTGGAATGCCGGTATTTACGACGCCTTTCAGTCGACCCTCAGCCTCGGGCATCTGGAGTGGGGGGATATCCGTTCGGATAACTACCACACCACCAGCTACGACGATGGTAAAGCTTACATGAATGCAATTGAATCGACCCAGGGCCAGTACAGCTGGGCCAGCCTCTACAAAACCATCGACCGCTGTAATGTTGCCATCGCACGATTCCCTGAAATTCCGGGAGTTATCGAGTCGGACTGGGCTGATTACGTTGGCCAGGCCTACGGATTGCGGGCTTACATGTATTTCTATGCCATCCGGGTGTGGGGCGATGTGCCGCTGATTACCGACCCCTGGGACGGGAATGTGGAAAACTCTTATGTGCCGCGTACGCCGGTGGCTCAGATCAAGGAGCAGATTCTCTCCGACATTGCCAAAGCCATTCAGTACCTGAATACGAATGTGGCCAACGACCGCAAGTTCTATTTCAACCGGGCGGCTGCCTGGGCGCTGAAAATGGACCTGCACATGTGGTTCCGCGAGTACCAGCTGGCCCTCGATGCCTACAACGCCTACTTTGCCGGCAGCACCAACTACGCATTGGTTGCCAATGACAAGGAGTGGAAACAGATCTTCCTCTCGCCGGCCGATTCGAAAGAGACGATTTTCAATATGGCCTGGAACTTCGAACAGGATGGGTCGCATCCCTGGGCACAACGGGTGGGAGCTTCCAATACCAACAACCCCTATAAAATCTCCGAGTCGATTTTTGTGGAGTTTGTCGAGCGGCTCTATTCCGGCGAAGGTAAAGACGGCCGTTTCTGGAACGTGGTAGATACCGTAAAACTGTGGAACAGCGGTAACAAAATGCCCATCAGTACCTCGCACTGGAGTGTGAGCGGGATTGAAAAGTGCGTAAAATACAGCGACGTGGACCCGACGGCTACCACCAGCCAGTGGCTGGTTTTGTCGAGCTCCAATTGCGATATCGATATCTGCCTCTACCGTTATGCCGACGTGTTGCTTTTGCGCGCCGAAGCCCTCAACCAGCTGGGGAAACCCAACGAAGCGCTGCAAATTGTAAACAGCATCCGTGCCCGCGTGGGGTATCTGGCCGATGCCCGGACCGAAGTGGACCAGAATGATAAAAAAGCGGTGGAAACGGTTATTCTGCTCGAACGGCAGCTCGAATTTATGGCCGAAGGAAAACGGTGGTTCGACCTCTGCCGCACAGGCCGTGTCGTCGAGGTGATGGACCCGGTATTACGCGCCCGCCAGGAAGCCGTGGGGGTCGCCGTCACCGGCTTTGGCGACGAAGGCCGCATCCTCTGCCCGATCTATTACCGCGAATTTGAATCGAACCCCGCGCTGAGAGGACATCAGAATCCTCCCTACACGGAAGGTTAGTTTAATCTGTCAACGAATGTTCTTATGAAAAAAATGAAAAAATATATCCAACAGGCCTTTGCCGCGGTGATCCTTTTGACCGTCATGGCCGGGTGCGAGTTGCTGGGGCTTGAACTCCAGACTCCTTATGAGTACGACTACGAAGCGGGGCAATACAACAACCAGATCAACATGACGGCCTGGGAGTTTATCCAGTCGCGTCCCGACCTCTTCTCGGTTTTGCAGGAAGGAATTGAATATGCCGGTTTGCAGGAGATGTTCTCAAAACCCAACTGCACCTATCTGCTGCTGACCAACAGGGCTTTTAACTCTGCTACCGAAGCGGATTACAGCTATTTTATGACTCACACCTTTCCGGATCCGAACGATCCGCTGGTGATGATTACTCCCGAATCGCTTGAACTCTACCCGGTGGAACAGGTGAAAGAGTTGCTGCTCTATCATATCGTCAAAGGCGAGTGGACCTGGAGCAACCTGCCCGCTTCACCTACCTGGTACGATACCCAGGCAACCGCCGACACGGCCAAAATCAATATGTATCTGCTGAAAGACCGCAACCCGAATATCGTTTTCAACAACTTTGAAGGGCATTACAAAGAGGTGATTAAAGCACGTACAACAAATTTGCGGACCAATAACAAGTCTTACATCCATGTCCTGGAGTCGTGGATGGACAGGCCTACGAAAGATCAACTTAAAAACTGACCTAAATCTGATGGTGATGAAAGTAAAAAACATATTGGGAATCTTTTTATTAACACTTCTTTTGGCCGGATGCGAAAAGGATGGTTGGGTAGAAATTGATTCGTTGAGTACCGATGGGGATGAATTTTTCTGTAACCAAAAGGTGAAACTGTGGATGGCCGTAAGATCAAATGACCTGCCTGGCGTGGATTACCAGTGGGGGTGCGACGGCGGAAAACTGACCCAGCCCCAGGGACTGGATGAAATGACCTGGCAGGCACCCAACGAACCGGGCGTCTACCGCGTGTACTGTACCGTTAAAATCGGAAACAGCAGCGAAACCCGCTACCACGACATGCTGGTGTCGTCCTTCTTCTTTGAAAAATTTGAAAAACCTTCCTATTCTTTCAAAGGGCAAAGCAGCACCACCCTGACCAAACGGTCGGAAACCGTCAGCGGACGCACCAATGGTTATCTCGAGGCAGTGGTCAAATCCACCTCTTCGGCTAACCGGTACATCTATTACAACTTTGCCAATCCCGAATTGAAGATTCCTTTCGGCTGTATGGCCAAAGTGGGCTGGATTTCCGATTTTCCTGCCGATGCCGTTAAGGTGGGCAGCTCGACCTACGAAAACAAGCTGAGCTACCAGCTTACCCTGAATCGCGACCCCGACAAGGAAGACGAGATGTACATCGACGATATCCGTTTTGAATGGTTCCCGGTTGGGGTAACCAAAGGGTTGCCGCTCGATCCGGTTACCGGAGAGCCTTACAATGGCTGCCTGCGTTTCCAGCAGAACCTGCTGGGGTCGAAAACCTGGTTTCAGGTGAGTGTCAATGTGCCGGAACTCAACTTTGCCAAAGGCGTGCAGAAAAAAGTTGCGTTCAATATCGGCGCCGACTACAAGGTGCAGGTGTATGTGGGGGGCGTTAAAGTGCTCGAATCGGATGCCATCAAAAACTGGCGGAGCGAAAACAGCGCCAAAGACGACATCTATGTCAACGAGTGGCGCCTGATCTTCCCGAACGGAAACGGCGGGAACAAACCTCCCAAAATCTATTTCGACGACGCTTATGCGAAGATTGACGGCTCGCTGATGACGGGCAACTAATCTGGAAATGTGGAGAAAAAGGGTTAAACAGGAACGTGTTTAACCCTTTTCTTTCCGATAACCGCCGGATCGGCTGCTGACTGGTTGCGGGTATGTCGGAAATTGATTTTCACCACACCACTTCTTCCGTTTTTAATAGCAGAAATGATGAGAATCGTATTGTTGATTAGCTGGCTGGCGACGGTCCCGTTTTTTGCCGGGGCACAGGAGGTCGCCTCGAAAGACACGCTGGTGGGACTGGTCGTAAACAAAAAAGGGAAAGGGATCCGCAACGTGCCGGTATCGGTGAAAGGGGACCGCGAAGCCGTCCGGACCGGCAACAAGGGAATTTTTACGATCGTTGGCGAAACGTTGCCCGACACGGTTACCCTGATGCTGCCCTCCAAACAGGTATTTCAGATCCCGGTGCAGGGACAGAATTTCCTGAAAATTATCACCTCTGAAACGGCATTTACCGTGGCGCCGGCCAAAGATGAAATTGTGAACATTGGCTACGGCACCGTCCGGAAATCCCGTTCGACTTCGGGCGATTTTTCCATCTCCGGCGCCGAGCTGCTCCTGACGGGCGAACGCGACCTCCTGCGGGCGCTTGCCGGGAAAGTTCCCGGACTGAACCTGGTGTACCGCGACAACGGAACCGTTACACTCCGGCTGCGGGGAGGCACTTCGCTCGACGGGAACGACGACCCTTTGTATATCGTGGATGGCGCGGTGGTGGATGACCTCTCCTATCTCAACCTGCACGATGTGGACAAAGTTGACGTGCTGAAAGACGGCAGTATTTACGGAACCCGCGGAGCAAACGGTGCCATCGTGGTAACAACCCGAAACTGATCTTCCTGCTCCTGTTTGGCAACAGACTCTCCGCTTTTTTTCTTTAAAAAATGGCTCATTAATGAACGAATAATTCAAATTTGCGCCATATTTTAAAGAAAATGGGGAGAAACTGCAAGCCGGAGTTTCTGTATTTCCTGTAAATTGCTTCTCTAAACTTTTAAAATGTAAATTGACCAGGTTATGAAAAATATTCTTTTGAACCTCGTAGTGGTTCTCCTCCTTTGGGCTGGTAGTTCGTGCCGCAACCTGAACGGAAACTGGACCCTGGAATCCCCCGACAAGCTGGTGAAAATAGAGATCATGAATCTCCCCGACAGCGCTACCGGCGCTTTTCGCCTGTTTTACCAGGTCGAATTCAACGGGAAAGAGGCGGTGCTCCGCTCTCCCCTTGGAATTGAGCGCGATGACGCCCGTTTTGTTACAGATCTGAAACCGGTTTCCCAATCGGCAGTAAAACGAATCGACGAAGAGTACTCCCTCAAATCGGGCAAACGCTCGGAAGCCCACAATTATGCCAACGAACAGCTGTTTACGTTTGAAAACCGGGACGGCAAGCGGGTGGAGCTGATCGTGAGGGCCTACAACGAAGGGGTGGCTTTCCGCTATCGTTTCCCGGAAGAAAATCCCGCGCGACACCAAGTGATGGCCGAACAAACCGAATTTTCCATCCCCCAAGAGGGGAAAGCCTGGATCCATCCGTATGACTGGAACAGCCGGAAAAAGCCAAGCTACGAACAATATTGTGAAAAGGAGATCCCGGTCGGAAAGGCCTCTCCCAATCAGAAAGGGTGGGCCTACCCGATGCTTTTTAACGCCAATGGCTTGTGGATGATGGTCACCGAGGCGGTGTTGGACGGGAGCTGGTGCGGAACCCACCTGCAGGTCACCGGGGAGGGCGCCTACCGGGTTTGCCTGGCCGAAGCCGATGAGGCGGTAATTCCCGATGCTCCCGAGCCGGTGCACACCTTGCCGTGGGCGTCGCCCTGGCGGGTGATTGCCGTGGGCGAAACCCTGGCGTCCATCGTGGAGACCAACCTGGTACAACACCTCAACGAACCGTGCCGCCTTGCAAATACCGACTGGATCAAACCGGGCCGGGCAAGCTGGAGCTGGTGGTCTGACGGCGGTTCGCCCCGGAGTTTCAAAAAGCAGATCGAATACGTGGATTTTACCGCTCAGATGGGCTGGGAATATATCCTCATCGATTCGGGCTGGCCGGTGATGGAAGGCGGTACCGTGGAGGAGGTCATCCGATATGCCAACGAAAAAGGGGTAGGCGTTTGGTTGTGGTACCACTCAGGTGCCGGCATCCCGAAAGATACGGTTTCGGTCCGGAATGTGATGTCGGTTGCCGATGCCCGCCGGGCCGAGTTTGCCCGCCTGCATGCCCTGGGGGTGAAAGGGGTCAAGATCGACTTTTTTGATACCGACAAGCAGGAGATCGTCAAACTCTATGCTGAAATCCTGGAAGATGCCGCAGCCAGTCAGATCCTGGTCAATTTTCACGGCGCTTCGTTGCCGCGTGGACTCGAACGCACCTGGCCCAACCTGCTCACGACCGAAGCGGTTCGCGGAGCCGAAGGTTTCGGACGGCAGGAACGGTGCGACCAGGCGCCCAATTTTCACACGGTGCTCCCCTTCACCCGCAATGTGGTCGGGTCGATGGATTACACCCCGGTGACATTCTCCAACAAAATCAGGCAGGGCGTCGAAGCGTTTCAGAAGACTTCGTATGCCCACCAACTGGCGCTTTCCGTACTCTTCGAATCGGGAATCCAGAATTTTGCCGACCGTTATACCGCCTACCTGGCCCTGCCCGAAGCGCCGAAGGATTTTCTGAAAAAAGTGCCGGCAGCCTGGGATGAAACCCGCCTGGTCGACGGTTATCCGGGCGACTTTGTAGTGATGGCCCGCCGGAAAGGCAGCGTGTGGTATATCGCCGGTATCAACGGAAAAGAGGAGCCGCGGGAGCTCACTTTTTCCCTGCCGTTTGTGCCGGAGGGGGAAAAGCTGTCGCTGCTCCTGGACGGAAAACAGCGGACCGGATTTGCTGAAGGTTCAGTAAAAACCGGCAACCCCATTACCGTTTCGCTGCTTCCTTTTGGCGGATTTGCCGGAACAATTGAGCTGTAATCTCCGCTGAAAGCAGGTACTGATTTGCAAAACCGACAAAGAGAAAGAATATTTCCGCGCTCAGGCAGCTTCTGGTTGAAAAGGATAGCGAATGAGCGGCAAAAAAATAGTTACTTAAAAAGATAAAAATAACCACGATATGAAAAAAAGGATATTGATGATCCTGGCAGGCCTGTTTCTGCTGCAAACGGCTTTTGCCCAGGAGAGTAAGGAAGCCCGCGACCAGCGGATGCAGTGGTGGCGCGAAGCCCGTTTCGGAATGTTTATCCACTGGGGGGTTTATGCCGTCCCTGCCGGCGTTTACCAGGGGCACCAGATGCGGCGCGGCGGCGGCGAATGGATCATGAACCGCCATAAAATTCCGGTAGCCGAATACCAGCAATATGCCCGGCAGTTTAACCCGGTGAAATACGACCCCGAAGCCTGGGTGAAAATGGCAAAGGATGCCGGTATGAAGTATCTGATCATCACCGCTAAACACCACGACGGATTTGCACTTTTCGACAGCAAAGCCAGCGCCTGGGATATTGTGGATGCTTCGCCCTACGGCCAAGATTTGCTCCGGCCGCTGGCCGAAGCGTGCGCCAGAGAGGGAATCCGGCTGGGATTTTACTACTCGCAGGCGCAGGACTGGAACAATCCGGGAGGATCTGCCGCCCGGAAGGTCACTTCCGAGGGGTGGCTCAACCCCGATTCGGCCCGCATCGATGCCTACACGGCTGCCAATAAGGGGCACTGGGATCCGGCCCAGATGACCGCCTTTATGGACGAATATATCGACAAGGTTGCGGTTCCGCAGGTGCGCGAATTGCTCACCAACTACGGAAAAGTGTCGGTACTCTGGTGGGACACCCCTACCGGAATGACCGATGAGTATGCCGAAAAATTTCAGGAACTGCTGAAACTGCAGCCGGAGATCATCACCAACGACCGGCTGAAACGCCCCAACTTCCCGGGTGACACCGGAACCCCCGAACAGAAAATTCCCGGCGCCGACGAATTGGACGGCCGCGACTGGGAAACCTGTATGACCATGAACGGTACCTGGGGATTCAAGAGTTATGACCACAACTGGAAATCGCCCGAAACGCTCATCCGCAACCTGTGCGATATCGCCTCCAAAGGCGGCAACTACCTGCTTAACGTGGGGCCTACTGCCGAAGGTGAATTTCCGCAGGCCAGCATCGATATCCTGAAAAAGATCGGGGAGTGGATGAACGTCAACAGCGAAGCCATTTATGCCACCAAAGCCAGTCCGTTTGGCGTACTGCCCTGGGGGCGCTGCACCCGGAAAGAGGCGAATGGGAACACCATTCTCTATCTTTCGGTATTTGACTGGCCGGCCAACGGAAAACTGACCGTACCGGGCCTCACCAATAAAATCAAAAAAGCGGAACTGCTCGCCGGCGGCGCCAGGCTGAAAACCGCTGCCGGGCCTGATGGTGTAACGATCAGCCTGCCGGCGCAGGCTCCCGATGCCATTGCCACCGTAATCCGGATCACCGTAAAAGGAAAGATCGAAATGGCTTCGGCAGAAGCCCAAAAAGAGATGAAAACCGGCGAACTGGATTAAACTTCCCATCCACGGAAGACCAGTGAGGAACAATTTGGAAAAAATGATGAAAAAAATAGTGGTTGCCGCTCCGCTGCCTGGGAGGAAGCGGGGCTATTGTCAACCGGCAGCTGTTTTATCAGAAAAATAAATTAAAAACAAAAAATAGAGTAGTAGCAAGATTTAAACGGAGACAAAAAGATGAAGAAAAGGAAGTTGACACACAACGCAGGAAGGAATCGGATTTCGAAATGGGGAATTTTAGTGTTGTTCTGGGTGGGGATGATCGGTTTTGTCCCTGTCAGCGCCCAGCAAAAGATTCGGTTAAATGAAGGCTGGAATTTTCTGAAAGGCGACCTGGGAAGTGTGTGGGAGGCGGTGAGGCCGGTTAAACCGGGAAGTCCGGAGAGTGTGCCTGTGTGGGAAGCGGTTTCGCTGCCCCACTCTTTTAACATGACCGATGCGGTCGACCCCGACCTGAATTATTACCAGGGTCCGGGATGGTACACAACCCGGATTAAAATCAGCAATCCTTATCCCGGCGGGCGGACGCTGCTCCATTTTGAGGGAGCCGGACAAAAAACCGACGTCTATGTTTTTACCGCCAAAGTAGGTTCGCATGTGGGCGGATACGATGAGTTTACCATGGATATCACCGATGCTGTTGCGGAGTATCTGAAAGCGCAGGCCGGAGCCAATGATTTTGACGGTACCGTGCCGGTTTCCGTCCGGTGCGACAACTCGCGCGATGTGCAGATGATCCCCTCCGACTTGTCGGACTTTAACGTTTACGGCGGGATTTACCGCTACCTCAACCTGGAGTATGTCCCGGCGCTCTCCATCGGCCAGCTGCTGGTCAATCCCGAAATCGGGAAGTCGGGCAGGGAAGCTGCCGTTTCGGTGTTGGCCACCTGGCGTAATCCAGACCATATTAATGCCGCGCAGATCGAAATAGCCCTTTTCGATCCGCAGGGCCGGCAGGTAGCCACCGGCACGGCGGCGGTACAGCCCGCTGCCGGCGAACAGCTCCTGAAAAAACTGGAGGTTAAAAAGCCGCAGCTCTGGTCGCCCGCCTCACCCGGGTTGTACACCTGCCAGGTGACGCTGAAATCAGAAAAAGGCGAACAGGTAATCCGGGAGAAATTCGGGTTCCGGAGTTTTGAGTTTGTGCAGAACGGCCCCTTTCTGCTGAACGGCGAACGGCTGTTGCTGCGCGGCACCCACCGGCATGAAGATCACGCCGGCGTGGGCCCGGCCATGACCGAAGAGATGATCCGCCACGAAATGAAAATGATGAAGGAGATGGGGGTTAACTTTATCCGGTTGGGACATTACCAGCAGTCGCGTATCGTACTCGAAATGTGCGACAGCCTCGGCATCCTGGTGTGGGAAGAGATTCCCTGGTGCCGCGGCGGATTGGGCAACGAAACCTACAAGGAACAGGCCCGCCGCATGTTGACCAACATGATCACCCAGCACCGCAACCATCCGTCGGTCATCATCTGGGGGTTGGGAAATGAAAACGACTGGCCCGGCGATTTTCCGGAATTTGACCAGGAAGCGATCCGCACCTTCATGAAGGAGCTGAACGATCTGTCGAACCGCCTCGATCCGACGCGTAAAACCGCTATCCGCCGCTGCGATTTCTGTAAAGATATTGTCGATGTCTATTCCCCTTCCATCTGGGCAGGCTGGTATCGCGGCCGTTACACCGATTACCGCGCCGAATCGGAGAAGGAGATGAAACGGGTGAACCATTTTCTGCATGTGGAATGGGGAGGCGACAGCCATGCCGGCCGCCACTCCGAAGATCCTGACCGGGTGGTGCAGCTCGTTGCCAGCGGCAAAGGTGCCGACGAACGGGCCGGCGATGCTTCCCTTTACGGCGGAAGTACCCGCGTGTCGAAAGACGGCGACTGGAGCGAAACCTACATCTGTAACCTCATCGACTGGCACCTGAAAGAGCAGGAGAATATGCCGTGGCTCACCGGCGCCGCCTACTGGCCTTTCAAGGATTTCTCCACGCCGGTCCGCCCCGAAAACCCCACCCCCTACATGAATCAGAAAGGGGTGGTGGAACGCGATTTTACACCCAAAGAGTCGTTTTATGTTTTCCAGTCCTACTGGACGGAAAAACCGATGGCGCACATCTACGGACATGGCTGGCCTGTTCGCTGGGGCAACGAGGGAGAACAAAAAATGGTAAAGGTATATTCCAACTGCCCGGAGGCTGAGCTTTTCCTGAACGGGAAAAGTTACGGCGTAAAAAAACGCAACAGCCAGGATTTTCCGGCGGCCGGATTGCGTTGGAACGTGCTCTTCGAAAAAGGGGAAAATCACCTGAAGGTCGTTGCCCGGAAAGGAAAAGAGGTGGTTACCGATGAAATTTCGTTCCGCTACCAAACCGAAAAGTGGGGAGCTCCCGCGCAGATGGCCCTGGAAAAACTGGCGCAGCAGGGCGACATGGTTACCTTGCAGGTCAAATTCCTGGACCAGCACGGTGTACAATGTCTGGATGCCCGTAATTATGCCGAATTTATTTTGGCTGGCGACGCCAAACTGCTCGACAACCTGGGAACCTCTTCGGGGGCACGCAAGGTGCAGGCTTACAACGGCCGCGCCATCATCCGGGTCGTCCTCTCCGGAAAACAGGCCGTTGCCGGTGTAAAATCCGAAGGACTCGAAACCGTGCTGATAAAACTGTAATATCTGTTTTTGCCGAAAAACTAATTTACCTGAAGGATGAGAAGGACAATTCTTTTAACAACGGCCGTTTTTTTGCTCGGGGCCGCAACCGCCCAAACATCGTGGCAGTCCGCTTTTGTTTCGGTCTCCGGGAACCAGGTTTTAACTTACCATCCCGATCCGGAGGGGAACACCATCCCCGATTTTAGCCGGGTGGGATATGCTTCCGGAGAGAAAGCGATTCCGGAAGTAGGCGTGGTGGAGGTGCTGGAGCCGGTGGCCGGCGACAACCGGGAGCATATTCAAAACGCCATCGACAGGGTGGCAGCGCTCCCGCTGAATGCCGACGGTTTTCGCGGCGCTGTTTTGCTGAAGAAGGGAGTTTACGAGGTAAACGGCAGCCTGGTGATCAGCCGGTCGGGGATTGTCATCCGTGGAGAGGGGGCCAACAGTGCCGGCACGGTGGTGCGCGAAACTGCTACCCGGCAGGTCGATCTGTTTTGCTTTCGCGGAAGCGGGGGCATCACACGCCAGGAGGCCGGAAAGGTAGCCATCAGCGAGGATTTTGTACCGGTTGGCCGGGATTATGTCAGGCTGGCTACCACTGCCCCGTTTCAGGTGGGCGACTCGGTTTTGCTCTACCGGCCGGCTACCGACAACTGGATCCATGACCTAAAAATGGACCAGATCGAGGAGCGCGAGGGAACCACCCAATGGACCGCCTCGGGATACCATCTCTATTTTGAGCGGATCATTACGGCTATCCAGGGCGACCGGGTCTATCTCGACAATCCGGTGGTGATGCAGATGGACAAAAAATATGGCGGCGGTTACCTGATGAAATATTCCTTTCAGGGCCGGATCCGGAATTGCGGGATTGAAAACCTGCTGATGGAGTCAACCTGGCAGGGCGAAACGGATGAAAACCACGGCTGGAATGCCATCAGCTTTTCAAAAGTGGCCCAGGGCTGGGCGCGGAAGGTGGTGTCGCGCTATTTCGGACAGGGGTGTGTGTTGATCGACGCCAACTCGCGCAACATTTCGGTGCTCGACGCGCAATGCCTGGATGCCAAGTCGCAGATCACCGGCGGGCGTCGCTATTCGTTCAACTGCAACGGACAGCTCAACCTCTTTCAAAACTGTTACACCACCGAAGGGCGCCACGATTATGTCACCGGTTCGCGGGTGTTGGGGCCCAACGTGTTTACCCGCTGCAAAGCCCGGCAAACCCATGCCGATATTGGCCCGCACCACCGCTGGGCCTGCGGAACGTTATACGATATGATCGACACTGACGGGGAGATCAATGTGCAGGATCGCGGAAACTGGGGCTCCGGCCATGGCTGGGCCGGCGTAACCCAGGTGGTATGGAACTGCCGGTCGCCCAAAACCGCGGTGCAATCTCCGTGGGTTAGCGGTAAAAATTACTGCATCGGACTGACCGGCGGCAAATATGCCGGCAGGTTGTCCGGCCGCCCCGACGGAGAGTGGGAAGGGCTCAACCAGCCCGGCCTGCTTCCCGAGTCGCTTTACGACGCCCAGCTGAAAAGCCGGCTTTTGACCACCGGAATCTCTCAGCAGGCGCCTGCTTTCCGAATGGAAGTGTACCCCAATCCAAGCCGGGGAATCATAAATGTCGACTACCAGGGAGCGGAGCTGACTTACAATTTTTATGCGATGGATGGCAGCAAACTCAGGTCGGGAAAGATTTCAGGAAACCCCTGTGTGCTTCATCTGGAGAACTACGCAGATGGTTTGTACCTGCTGGAATGTTTTGCCGCCGGTGAAACCTCTTCCCAAAAAGTAATCATTCAACGCTGACCGGGCTGGAGAAGTTAAAAAACGGTGCTATGAAAAAAAATAAACCAATCTTAAAATCTCTTCTGTTTGTTGTGGTGATCAGCAGCGTACTGTTGTTAAGTGCCTGCTTTTTATCGGCTTTTTTGCCCGACAGGAATAAGGAGAGGTCAGCAAAAGGGCAAAGTGAATGGGTTTACCTGGGGGCCGACGGAAAACTGAAGTATAAAACTACTCCTGCCGGCGACCGGATTATGGACTTTTCGCATGCCGGATACCGAGGCGGCGGCGTAGCGCTTCCGGCAGTTCCGGTCAAAAAGAGGGTGAAACCTTCGGGCGGCACCGACGATACTGCGGTTATCCAGGCCGCCGTCGACGAAGTTGCCGCGCTGCCGTTGGTGAACGGATTCCGGGGGGCTGTTCTGTTAGAACCCGGAGTGTTCATCTGTTCCGGACCGGTTTCCATTACTGCGGATGGCGTGGTACTTCGTGGCAGCGGGGCCCGAAATCGCACCACCATCAAAATAACCGGCCCTAAACATACGGCCGTGGTGGTTGGCAAAGGAGGAAACAATCCGGGTACAGCTGCCAGCCAGCCGGCAGCTTTTCAAACCGTGATCGCTGACCGGTATGTCCCTTCCGGTGCAGTCTCCTTCACGGTAGCCGATGCAAAAGGATTGGCAGCCGGCGACCTGATTGAAATCAGAAAACCGGTAACCAGCGCCTGGGTGCATTTTATGGAAATGGACAACCTGGTGCGCGATGATAAACCGCAAACCTGGCTCGTAGAAGGTTCCACAATCAACACCCGCCGGACCATTGCTGCCGTTGAGGGAAACAGGATTACGGTTGAAGTGCCCGTTTCCGACGCTTTTGATTCAAAATATGCCGGACCAGCCGGCACGGTGGTAGCCCAGGTGGAACCGGCCGATCTGGTTACCCAATGTGGGGTGGAAAATCTTCACATCCAGGCTCCGCCGATGGAAACCAGCCATGAACAAGCCCTCTATTCTGCGCTGCGGATAAACGGACAGGACTGCTGGGCCAAAAATATTTTTATAGAAGAGACAATGAACAGCGTGGGCGTGGGTGGCAACCGGATTACCCTGGAAGAGATCGTGGTCACCCGCACCGTTCCCAATGTCGGGGCCTCCAAACCGGCAGAATTTGCTCCCAACGCCGGACAAATCCTCCTCAACCGCTGCGCAAGTACCGGCGATAATATATGGCATGCTGCTACCGGCGCCAAAGTGGCCGGGCCGATTGTGCTGCTTAATTGTAACTTTACCGGAAACGGCCATCTCGAAGGACACCAGCGGTGGACCACCGGGATTCTTTTCGACAACTGCCAGGTTCCGGAGGGAGGAATTGATTTGAAAAACCGGGGATCGATGGGCTCCGGGCATGGCTGGGGATCTGCCTGGTCGGTAGCCTGGAATTGCAGCGCCAAAAGTTACGTCGTGCAGCAACCTCCCGGCGCTTACAACTGGATGATTGGCTGCTCCGGCCCGAATATCCCTACGGCGAGGCCTTTCGATAAATCACCGGCCCTGCCGCTGGGAATTTCTGATTCCCCTGACCGGAAAGTGATACCGGAAAGCCTCTATCTGGCCCAGCTGGAAGAGCGTTTGGGTAAACAGGCCCTGAAAAATATTGGTTACTGATTTTGAAAAAAACTGAAGGATAAACGGAACATGATTCCCGGGAATACCAAACTATTCCTGCGGATTTTCTGCCGGCAGGCAGGTGGCACTTAAAAAAATAAAAAACGAACAAATGAAACTAAAGCAACTGATTGGAGTGGGAGCCGTGGCGCTCCTGCTGGGCTGTTCGGGAAATAATTTCTCGCAGCTGGAAGAAGAGATCATCCGGGATGTCCGGCAAAGTACACTGGAAAAAGCCGAATCCTTTTTGTCGGAAGAGCCGGTAACGGTGGCCGCCTCCCACTGCGAACGCAGCGCCGGCGGATTAAACGACTTCTATTCCGAAGGCGACTACTGGTGGCCCGATCCCGAAAATCCCGATGGTCCCTATATCCAGAAGGACGGACAGAGTAACCCCGGAAATTTTTCCGATCACCGCCACGCCATGGTGCGGCTGAGCGAAATCACCGCTACCCTGACGTCGGCCTGGCTGCTTACCGGCGACGCCCAATATGCCGGCAAAGCGCTCGAACACCTGGAGGCGTGGTTTGTCAACCCCTCCACCATGATGAATCCCAACATGCTGTATGCCCAGGCTATCAAAGGACGTTTTACCGGCCGGAGTATTGGCCTGATTGATGCATATCACCTGGTGGAAGTGGCCCAGTCGGTCCGGGTGCTTGCCGACAAAGGAGGGATCTCTCCCGAACAGGCGGCCCCGATCAGGGAGTGGTTTGCCAGCTTCCTCGGCTGGATGACCACCCACGAATATGGAATCAAGGAGATGAATGCCGAAAATAACCACGGCACCTGCTGGGTTGCCACTGCCGCCGCCTTTGCAGTGCTCACCGGCAACCAGGCGGTGATTGACCTGTGCAACGACCGCTTCAAAGAGGTGTTGCT
>JARKOX010000221.1 GCA_029975525.1 Prolixibacteraceae bacterium
CGCTGGTATTCACCGGTTTAATGCCAGTCATCAACAAATTACATGAAATTACGCCCTGGTTCGGGTTACTCAAAGGTTTGATAATTACGGGCGGAATGATGGCTGTAACGGTCATCAGTGTTAGAAAAAAATGGTTCTGGAAGACCTAACTAATCGTTTAAAATGAAGCAATTATGAGATACCTTCTGCTGATCACACTATTTTCGCTGCAACTGATTTCGGCGGTAGCCCTGCCGAAACAAAACAAGCCGGTGCGCGGCGTATGGATTCCCGATCCATCGCATACCACTGCCATGGTTACTTACGAGAATGTGCTGAAAACCGTTGATTTACTTCAGGAGCTAAAATTAAACACCGTATTTGTGTGTGCCTGGGCCAAAGGCCAGACCATTTATCGCAGTTCGTTGCTGCAAAGTCGCGCCGGGTACAAAACCATCGACGAAGGCTATCTGCTGAAAGAAAGCATGGCCAACTACAACCAACCACTTAAAAGTCCGACAGGCGACCCGCTGAAAGACCTGGTGCGCGAAGCCCACAAACGGAAAATCAAGGTGATCCTTTGGTTCGAATACGGTTTTATGGCCACGCACGGGCCAACTCCCGAAAACAATCCTTTGCTGGCCAGCAATCCACAGTGGGCCAGTCGCGGGAACGACG
This sequence comes from Prolixibacteraceae bacterium, assembly GCA_029975525.1. Taxonomy (GTDB): domain Bacteria; phylum Bacteroidota; class Bacteroidia; order Bacteroidales; family Prolixibacteraceae; genus UBA1413. The sequence continues at coordinate 658 of JARKOX010000221.1, forward strand.
GAAAGCAAGCCAACTACAACAAAACCGACTATTATTTCAATGCCTATCACCCCGATTTGCAGGAGTTTATGCTGAAACTGATCAAAGAGGCTTTAACGCTTTATCCTGAAATTGACGGCATCCAGGGCGACGACCGCATGCCCGCCATGCCGCGTAATTCGGGGTACGACGATTATACCGTTTCGAAGTACAAAGCCGAACACAACGGCAATGAGCCGCCTGCCGATTTTAACCATCCGGAATGGGTTCGGTGGCGACTTGATCTATTGAACCGTTTCGCCGCCGAAATGCACAAAACCATCAAATCGACCAAAAAGAGCGCGCTGGTCTGCTTTTCACCCAACCCCTATCCCTGGTGCATGGACAACCTGATGCAGGAATGGCCGCAGTGGGTCGAATCGGGACTGGTTGATATTCTGTCGGTTCAGTGCTACCGTAATTCCGTTGAAGCTTACTCATCGACCGTTGAAACGGCAGAAAACTATGTGCGCGAAAAAACAAAAAAAAGCATTCTCAATCCGGGAATCATCCTGAAAAACGGCCACAAAATCATGTCGAAAGAGTTGCTTACCCAACAGCTGGAAGTGAATAAAAAACTAAACACCAACGGTGAGACATTCTTTTACAACGAAGGATTATTGGACGGGCAGGTTCAGGAAGTATTGAGATCATTTTATTCGAACCATTCAAACGAAAACCGATGAAGCAGCACGCAGCAATATTCGCATTGATTTCACTGCTATTTCTTTCATGCGGGAGAAAACAGGCTGATTTTGATTACACCAGTTATGTGAATGTTTTTACCGGCACCGGAGGTCATGGCCACACGTTTCCCGGGGCAGTTCTTCCTTTCGGAATGGTTCAGCTTAGCCCCGATACTCGTACCCTGGGGTGGGATGCCTGCGCCGGATACCATTACACCGATTCACTGATTCTTGGATTCTCGCACAGGCATTTA
>JARKOX010000228.1 GCA_029975525.1 Prolixibacteraceae bacterium
GGCAAATACCCGGATCAAAACTGTTTCCTATTTTCAAACAGTTCTGAATGAAATTTTAAACTTACGTTGGATTTTCTTCGTTATTTTGTTGTTGCTTGGAACGGAATGGTTTTTCAGGAAGTTCTGGGGAATATATTGAACGATGGAGGAGAAAAAGATGATGAACAGAAATCGTTATTTTTTATGGATATTACTGGCACTGATGGTATTAACCTCGTGCAAAACGGTTAGTTATATTTCGGTAGAGCTGGCCAATCCGGCCAAAAAAGAACTCCCGGCCGGCATCCAAAGTCTCACGCTGGTAAACCGTGCGGTAGATGAACGGTTTGCCAATTTCAACGAAGACTCGCTCCAGCAAATTTTTTACCGCAACCAGTTTAGAATGGACACGCTCCTGCTCGACAGTCTGGCCGCCGACACCTTGGTTCAGGCACTGGGTAAGCTGCTTTTTGAATCGGAACGATACGATGTGGTCATCCCGGTTGACCGCTTTTTGCCACATGAACGAAGCACCTTCTTCACGCCTGCCATGGACTGGGAAGAGGTACAAAGCCTGTGCGACACCTTTCATACCGATGCGGTTTTATCGCTCGATTTTTTCAAAACCTCGGTGACAACCACCTACAAGCGGGAGACCTTGTATGACACCGGTTCCGAAAACTTTTACAGCGCACACTTTGCACAAATGCAAATCAACTATGAAAGCCTGTTCCGGGTTTACGACCCCAAAAACAGGCAGATCGTTATGAATGAACTGGTTAAAGACACCTTGCTGTGGGAAGGCGCCGATTATGACCTGCGAACCCTGTTTGCCCGGCTGACCAAAGTAAAAGGCGGACTGATCGAAAGTGGTATTGATGCGGCCCTGGAAATCGCTGAAAAGATTGCTCCCACCTGGCGTACCGATTCTCGTCCCTACTTTTCAAAAGGTGATCCCCTGCTCGAAGAGGCACATCTGCTTGTGCAGTCGGGCGATTGGGACAGCGCCATGACCAAATGGGAAGAGCTGTCGAAAAAGACAAATTCGAAAGCGCTGAAAAGCAAGGCCGAATTTAACCTGGCCGTCGGTTCCGAAATGCAGGGAAACATTGACAATGCGATCAAATGGGGGGTAAAATCCTATGAAACCATGTACCGTCCAATGACATACGACTATTTGAACACCCTAAAAACCAGAAAGCAACAGTTGGAAGGCAACCATGAAGAAGAGTAGATTTTATATCGTACTTTTGGGGCTGACCGCCATCCTTACTTCCTGCACCACTTACCGGGAATTCTCGATTGAAGTTTTTCGTCCACAGGAAGTTAATCTTCCGGACAATGCCAAATCGGGAGTCCTGATCTATCAGAATTTTAAATTTCCCAACGACACCCTCCAGCACTACTACCGCAGCGACGGGCAGTTAAAAAAAGACCGGAAAAACCAGCACGTCAACATCGACAGCCTGGCTGCCGAAAGCTGCCTGCAGGCGGCCGCCGAAGTTTTCCGCTCCCGCAAGGTGCTGGATGAAACAACCGTTCTACCGGCCAATCTGGTCGAGCGCCACCGATTCGATAAAATCCCCCGCTTTCAGCCCGACTTTGTAAAAAAGGTTGCCGACGGCACCAAAGCCGACCTGCTGATTTCACTCGCCACTTTTTCTTTTATGTTTTCAGAATATCCCTACACCGACCAGGGAGCTTCCTGCGAAGTTATAACCGCCGGAATATGGGACATTTACGATACCAAAACCGGAAAACTGGCCGAACACAAACAGATGGTCGACACCATCTTCTGGAACACCTACAACGAATCGACCGGCAAAAACGACCTCAACCTCCCGCCCCGCCTTACCGCCATCGAAATGGCCGCTTCACTTTTCGGAGAAAACTATGCCCGGCGTTTTACGTCGAATTGGGAAACCGTCAGCCGGATGTTCATCCTGCCTCCGGTGAACGATTTTAAACTCGCTGCCGGATATGCCGAAAACAGCGAATGGGACAAAGCCCGCGAAATCTGGGAACGGTACACCGGCGACAAACTCGGCAAGCTGGCCATAACAGCCCGCTACAACCTGGCGCTGGCCTGCGAAATGCAGGATGACATCGACGGGGCGCTAAGCTGGCTTTCTCAGGCGCTTAAACTGGGAATCGCCTCCCGGAGTGCGGATGAAATGCAAAACATCCTGCGCTATCAGAAAATATTGCAGCAGCGGAAAAAGGAGATCGAAAAATTGTCAAACATTCCGGGCGATGAGTAAAATCAGCCTGATCGGAATTGGATGGCTGCTGCTGCTGGCGGCGTGTACCACCACCAGCCGGATCTCTTCGCTGAATCTTGATGTGATGGTGCCGGCCAAAATTCCGCTGTCGCCCCAAAACCACAAAATAGCAGCTGTTTACAGAAATCTCCGGCAGGTCCGCCCACCGGAAATCCAGCAGCCGGATTCCGACGGCACTCCCGAAAATACCGACAGCATTGCATCCTGGCACTATTTCCGCACTTTTTGTCAAACGCTGGAAGAGATTGGTTATTTCGACACCATTTGCCAGATTGTGCTGAAGCCTGTTCCGGGCGACTCCCTGGAACTTCCCCCGTTAACTCCGGCCGACTGGCAGGAGATCCGGAGCGTGCTTCCCGATGCCGGAGCCGTCCTCGCTTTCGATTTTTTCATTACCGAAGGCAAAACTTCTTACTGGAAAGAATTCAATATTTTCAATAAGGAGGTGCTGACCACGGCCGTTTGGCAGATCATTCTGCCCGATTCGGTCCATTACTTCTACCAGAAGACGGACACCACCTGGTGGGAAGGCGAAGCCTTCAGTCAGCTGGAGATGAGAAAAAAACTTCCTCCTCCCCAAACCGCTGTTCTGGAGGGCGCTGCCGAAGCCGGCCGGGCATTTGCCCAGAAACTGGCCCCCCACTGGGAAACGGTGGAAAGGGTTTTATATCTTTCAGGAAATTACGAATTACAGGCGGCAACCCAACTGGCCCTGAACAATGAATGGCTG
>JARKOX010000239.1 GCA_029975525.1 Prolixibacteraceae bacterium
AGAAGGCGAGCGACCAGCTCAATTTCATCCGCGACCGTTACGACGAAAAGAAGAGAGAGTTTGAAAAGGCTCAGGAAAACCTCGCCATTTTCCGCGACCGGAACAGGAATGTCTCAACTGCGCTGGCCCAAACCGAAGAAGAGCGCCTGCAGAGCGAATACTCCATTGCCTTCAATGTCTATTCCGAGCTGGCTAAACAATTGGAACAGGCGCAAATCCAGGTTAAAGAAGATACCCCGGTGTTTTCGGTACTGGCGCCGGCTGTGGTGCCGATCGAAAAGTCGAAACCCAAAAAGGCCATGATCCTCGCCATCTGGATTTTTCTGGGCGGTATTGCCGGCACCGGATGGGTGTTCGGGAAACAGTATCTTCCCACCATCAGCCAGCGGTGGCACAAAATCCCCAATACACCATCCGCTTCTACCGGGCATACTGTGTTCGGGAAAAAAGATGAGACGTACAAAGTGGAGTGTGAAATAACTAATATTCAGAAGAATTAATGCCGGCAGATAGATAAATGAATGATAAAAAAGCTGGTAAATCAGAAACTGAAAATTGTCGGATGGTTGAATGGTTAAATGGTTGGATGATTGAATGGATAATTCGCTTTGCATACTTGCTGCGCGGTGATGGCCTTCCCCCCAACCCCCTTCCAACCGGACGGGGGAGCTGGTTACCGCAGCAAACATGATCTTGGATATTGGTTATTGAATATTGATTATTGGACATTTGTTTCTGCAAATAGTATCTGCAAACGAAAAATGATTTATCACCTATGAAAATCACCTGCATTGGAGCCGGATATGTTGGCGGGCCGACGATGGCGGTTATCGCCGAAAAGTGTCCCGACATCGAAGTGACCGTGGTGGATATCAACCCGCAGCGGATTGCCGCCTGGAATGACGAAGACCTGGACCGGCTGCCGGTTTACGAGCCGGGACTCAAAGAGGTGGTTGCCACTGCCCGCGGACGCAACCTTTTCTTCTCCACCGATGTGGAGCAGGCTATTCGCGAAGGTGACATCATCTTTATCTCGGTCAACACCCCCACCAAAACCTACGGCGTTGGGAAAGGGATGGCGGCCGATCTGAAATATGTGGAACACTGCGCCCGGCAAATTGCCGCCATTGCCACCTCCGACAAAATTATCGTGGAGAAATCGACCCTGCCGGTGCGTACGGCACAGGCCATCAAAACCATCCTGGAGCACGGAGAGGGGCGGGGAAGCGAAACTTCCGCCCGGCGACCCCGCTTTCAGGTGTTGTCCAATCCCGAGTTTTTGGCCGAAGGGACAGCCATCCAGGATCTCTACCACCCCGACCGCGTATTGATTGGCGGCGACCAGACGCCCGAAGGGCTGCAGGCCATCGAAACCTTAACCGCCATTTATGCCCGTTGGGTGCCGCGCCAACGGATCCTGCAAACCAGGCTCTGGAGCAGCGAACTCTCGAAACTGGCGGCCAACGCCTTTCTGGCGCAGCGTATCTCGGGTATCAATGCCATTTCGGCGTTGTGCGAACGTACCGGCGCCGATGTCGACGAGATCGCCCGGGCTATTGGCGCCGACAGCCGGATTGGCCCCAAATTCCTGAAAGCCTCGGTTGGCTTCGGC
>JARKOX010000252.1 GCA_029975525.1 Prolixibacteraceae bacterium
ACAATCGACGCCGGACTGTCGATCACCTCGTCGGTGACAATCATATTACGCCGCACCGGGAGGCAGTGCATAAACCGGGCCTGGTTGGTCAATGCCATCTTTTCGGCATCAACTGTCCAGCTTCTGTCTTTCGACAAAATTTGCCCGTAATGGGTGTAGGAGGCCCAGTTTTTGGCATAAATAAAATCGGCTCCTTCAAACGCCTTTTGCTGGTTATACTCCACTTTCAGGTCGCCCATAAATTCGGGCGCCAGTTCGTACCCTTCGGGATGGGTGACCACCAGCTCGTAATCGGCTTTGCGCATCCACTCGACGAATGAGTTGGGCACCGCCTGCGGCAGGGCACGCGGGTGTGGCGCCCAGGTCAGCACCACCTTGGGGCGCGCCTTGGTTTTGTACTCTTCGATCGTCATCAGATCGGCAAAACTTTGCAGCGGATGACGGGTAGCCGCTTCCATGCTCACAACCGGCACCCCGGCATATTCGATAAACTGGTTGAGGATTTTTTCGTTGTAGTCATCCTCGCGGCTTTCAAAACGGGCAAATGACCTCACCCCGATAATGTCGCAATACGATCCGATAACCGGAACGGCTTCTTTGAGGTGTTCGGGTTTGTTGCCATCCATCACCACGCCCATTTCCGTTTCAAGCTGCCAGCCGTCTTCATTCACATTGAGCACCATGGTGTTCATGCCCAAATTCATGGCTGCCTTTTGCGTACTCAGCCGGGTGCGCAAACTGGCGTTGAAAAAAATCAACACCATCGTTTTGTTCTTTCCCAGATGGCTGTAGGCAAACGGGTTCTTTTTCACATCGAAAGCAACGCTGAGCGCCTGCTTTAAATCGGGGATATCGTTTACACAAGTAAAATGTCTCATAACAATCTTCTTTTATTTTGGACGGACCTGTCCGGTACCTTCAATAATCCATTTGTAGCTGGTCAGTTCTTCGAGCGCCATGGGGCCGCGGGCGTGCAGTTTCTGGGTGCTGATGCCGATTTCGGCGCCCAGTCCGAACTGTGCCCCGTCGGTAAATGCGGTCGAAACATTGGCATAAACCGACGATGCGTCGATCAGCTTCTGAAAACGGCTGATCTTCTCCTCATCTTCGGCAATAATCGCTTCGCTGTGTTTCGAACTGTATTCGGAGATGTGGTTAACGGCCTCTTCAAAACTGTCGACCGTTTTGACAGCCATTTTCAGGGAGAGAAATTCCGTCCCGAACGATTTTTCGTCGGCCGGGAAGAGCAACTGCTGCGGATAGTGGCCGTTGAGGACAGCCCAGGCATCGTTGTCGGCATAAACCACCACGCCATCCCGGGCCAGTTTTTCGGCCAGGTAAGGCAGGTCGGCCAGTCGCGAACGGTGTACCACCAGGCAGTCGAGGGCGTTGCAAACCGACGGGCGGCGCGTTTTGGCGTTGTAAATAATTTCGCGTCCCTTCTCCCTGTCGCCGGTTTCATCAAAATAGGTGTGACAAATGCCGGCGCCGGTTTCAATAACCGGAATTTTGGAGTTCTCGCGGACGAAATCAATTAGACTTTGGCTGCCGCGCGGAATAATCAGATCGATGTATCCGCGGGCGTTCATCATTTCGGCAGTTTCCTCACGCCCGGCCGGAAGCAGGGTTACCACATCGCGGTCAATTCCGCAACGGTCGAGCACGTGGTGAATAACCGCCAGGATGGCCGTGTTGGAACTGATCGCATCGCTGCCGCCTTTGAGTACGCAGGCGTTTCCCGATTTCAGACAGAGCGAAAACACATCAAAGGTTACATTGGGGCGCGCTTCGTAAATGATGCCGATCACCCCGAACGGAACCGAAACCTTGGTAATTTTCAACCCATTGGGGCGGAGGGTTTCGGAAAGGATTTTCCCGACGGGCGAAGGGAGCGTGGCCACATTGCGCATGTCGGCGGTAATGCCGCGAAGCCGCTCGTCGGTGAGTTTCAGCCGGTCGTATTTCGGGTCGGACGGGTCCATGCGGCTGAGATCTTTGCGATTCTCTTCCAGAATAAATGCCGACTGTTTTTCCGCCTCGTCGGCCAGTTCCATCAAAATCCGATTGATCTGCTCTTCGGAAACCAGGTTCAGGTTCCGCGAGGCTTTCAATGTTTTCTCCAGTTGTTCCCTAATCTTCACAATCCTTCATTTTGAGGTTAAAAATCACTTGCCGTTTTCCAGATAGAGGTAATCGTAATGAATCAACGGCTTCTGCCGGGCGGCCAGCTTCTCTTTTTCCAGCTTTTCGGAACCAAATTGCGCTTTTCCGACTCCCAGGTAATGGTCGTTCTCGTCAAAAATCTTCAGCAGGTCGCCCCTTTTGAAAGCTCCTTCGGAAGTCACCACGCCAACAGGCAGCAGGCTGACTGCCTTTTCAGACATTAACGCCTGGGCAGCTCCCTGGTTGATGATCACCCGCGATTTGGCAAAACTGTCGGAATAGGCAATCCAGTTTTTGACTCCGGAAACGGCTTTCTCTTCCGGAACAAAAAAGGTGTGCGGCACCGACTTTTCTTCATTCAGCACATCCAGGAGAATATTTTCCCGGTTGCCGTTGGCAACATGAACGGCAATTCCACCGTCAGCCACCTTTCGTGCAATACGCAGTTTGGTCCTCATGCCGCCGCGTCCGAAACCGGACATTTGCCCGGAAACATGAATCTCGCCCTCCTCAATGTCGCGGCTGATCTCCGGAATGATCTCCGCCCCTTCGGTACCGGGTGCGCCCGTGTAAACCCCATCCACATTGGTGAGGATAATGAGCGCTTCCGAACCGGCCAGTGTGGCAATCAATCCCGACAGTTCATCGTTGTCGGTAAACATCAGCTCGTTCACCGAAATGGTGTCATTTTCGTTGACAATCGGTATCACTCTGTTTTCGAGCAGGGTGGTGATGCAGTTCTTCATGTTGAGATAATGCTTCCGGCTCGAAAAATTCTCTTTTGTAGTCAGTACCTGCGCGCAAACCAGGTTGTGCTCGCGCAGGAAATCGGAATAACGGTTAATCAGCTTCACCTGGCCCAGTGCGGCCCACAACTGCCGTGACGAAACGGCATCGTATTTCCGGACCGGCGTCAGCACGGCTTTGCCGGAAGCCACCGCCCCCGACGACACCAACACCACCTCAACGCCGGCTTTGTGCAGCGCGGCAAGCTGGTCTACCAGATGCGCAATACGCGGAACGTTGAGCGTGCCGTCGTCCCGGGTAAGGACATTGCTGCCAACCTTAACCGTAATTTTTTTATAGCGGAAATTTGTCATCACGGATTTTCCAGTTTCTCAATTTTTTTGTACGACGCCAACAATCCCTGGATGAGCGACGAACTGAAACCTTTGTGTTCCATCTCGTTCAGCCCGGTAATGGTGACGCCGCGGGGGGTTGTTACTTTGTCGATTTCCCGTTCGGGGTGGTGTCCGTTTTCCAGTACCAGTTTGGCTGCTCCCATCACGGTTTGCGCCGTGATGAACTGTGCCAGCTCGGCGCCAAACCCAATTTCAACGCCGCCCTGCATGGCAGCCCGGATGTAGCGCAGGGCGTAGGCAATGCCGCACGAAGCCAGCACCGTGGCAGCAGCCATCAGCTCGTCGGGAATAATGGCTGTTTTTCCCATTTTGTCGAACAGGCCAACCACCTGCCGGGTTTGGGCTTCACTGCTTCCGTTGGTCGAAATCAGCGTCATCGACTCCTGCAGGGCAATGGCCGTGTTGGGCATCGCCCGGAAAAGGGGGATATTTTCCCCCGCCACAGCAGCCAGTTCGTTCAGATCGACGCCGGCCACCAGCGAAATAACAACTTTTTCGGGGGAGAGCAGGTCGCGGAAACCCTTCAGCACTTCCACCACCTGATAAGGCTTCACCGCCACAAGGATCAGATCGGCCGACAGAACAGCCTGCCGGTTGTCGGAAGTCACCACCACCCCTTTATCCCGGAGATTCCCCAGCAGTTCGGTACGACGGCGGGTTACGGTCAGCTCCCCGGGCTGCACTTCGCCCGAAAGGAGCAGTCCTTCGGCAATGGCCGTTCCCAGGTTTCCTCCGCCAATAATGGCAATTTGTTTGTCTTTCATCTTTTCGTCAATCTAACTGGTTGCAAAAGTTACCGGCTAAACTCCGGATTTTCAAGAACCGATGCCAGCGCCGACACAAAACGGGCGGCATCATTTTCGGAAAGCGACAACGGAGGCAGCAACCTGACGGTGTTCTGTCCCGAAAACCCTGTAAAAATATGAAAATCACGCAACAACTTTTCACGCAGATTTTTTATCGGGAAAGGAAACTCCAGTCCGATCATCAATCCGCGCCCACGAACCTGAAAATCACCGTTCAGCGCATTCAGCTGCCGGATCAGCCAGGAGCCGATGCGGGCGGCGTTCTCCACCAGATTTTCTTTTTCCATCACCTCCAGAACGGCAATGGCGGCGGCACAGGCCAGGTGATTTCCACCAAAAGTCGTTCCCAGCATCCCGTGCCAGGGGTGAATGTCGGGATGAATCAGCACCCCGCCGACGGGAAATCCGTTGCCCATTCCTTTGGCCGTGGTGATGATATCGGGCGTCACGCCATCGTACTGGTGGGCGAAAAATTTACCGGAACGTCCGTAGCCCGACTGGATTTCATCGAGAATAAAGAGGGCGCCGTGACGATGGGCCAGCGCCTGAAGTCCTTTGAAGAACTCCGGGTCGGGCAGGATGATGCCGCCGATCCCCTGAATACCTTCAACCAACACAGCAGCGATCTCTTCGGTTTCAAACGCCTTTTCGGAAGCGGCCAGATCGTTGAAAGGCAGGATCAGCGCGTTGGACGTTTGGTTTACCGGCGCCACAATTTTGGGATTGTCGGTCAGGGCTACTGCCGCCGAGGTGCGCCCGTGAAAACCTTTGCGAAAGGCGATAAATTTTTTCCGTCCGGTGACAAACGAGGCCAGCTTGATGGCATTTTCGTTGGCCTCAGCGCCCGAATTGCATAAAAACAGCTGGTAGCTGTCGTACCCCGACTGGCGTCCCAGCTTTTCAGCCAGCTCGTGCTGCAGCGGATTCTGGACCGAGTTGGAATAGAACCCGATTTTCTGAAGCTGACCGGCCACTTTTTCGACATAGTGCGGATGGCAGTGACCGATTGAAATGACAGCGTGCCCGCCATACAAATCGAGGTAGCTGTTCCCCTGGGTGTCCCACACCTGGCATCCCAGCGCCTTTTCAGGGGTGATATCGAGTAACGGATAAACGTCGAACAGTTTCATTGCAAAAGATAAAAAGGTAAATAAACATCAAAAAGCGACCGGTTTCAGGTGCAAGCCGGTCGTCTCCTCCAGCCCGAACATCAGGTTCATATTCTGAACCGCTTGTCCCGAGGCGCCTTTCAGCAGGTTGTCGGTACAGCTGACCATCACCAGTTTTGAGCCGTGTTTTTCCAGATAAAGCAGGGCTTTGTTGGTGTTCACCACCTGTTTCAGCCCCGGGTTTTTGTCGGTCAGAACGACAAACGGATGGTCGCGATAAAAGGCTGCATAGCGTTGCCGGGCCTCGGCAAGGGTACCGTCGAAATCGGTGTACGCCGACACAAAAATCCCGCGGGTGTGATTTCCGCGGATGGGAATAAAGTTGAAGCCGGCGTCAAATCCGGGCTGCAGCTGCTTCAGGCTTTGGAGGATTTCGCCCTCGTGCTGGTGTTCAAAAATTTTGTAGGCCGACAAGTTATTGCTGCGCCAGCTGAAGTGGGAAGTTGCCGTGGGTTGTTGCCCTGCCCCGGTGGAACCGGTAATGGCCTGCACATGCACTTCGGCTTTCAGCAGGCCGGCGGCGGCCAGCGGCAGCAGCGCCAGCTGGATTCCCGTGGCAAAACAGCCCGGGTTGGCAATAAAGTCTGCCTTGCGGATCTCCTCGCGGTTTAACTCGGGAAGGCCGTAAACAAAGGCGTGTTCCCGGCTCTTCATCCGAAAATCGGTGCTCAGGTCGATTACCTTTACTCCTGCCGGAACCGGAACTTTCTGCAAAAACTCTTTCGACTTGCCATGCCCCATGCAAAGAAAAATCACCTGCACCGCGTCCAGACTGAAACTTTCGGTAAAAACCAGGCTGGTTTCTCCCAGCAGGTCATCGTGCACCGAGGCAACGGCATTTCCGGCATTGCTGGTGCTCTGTACAAACCCGATTTCGGCATGCGGGTGGTTCAGTAAAATACGGATCAGCTCCCCGGCGGTGTAGCCGGCGCCTCCGATAATTCCAACTTTTATCTTCATTTCCGGTTGACTGAATGGTAAATTTTCAGGTAGTTCCCCAAAATATTGGTGAATCCTTTCACATCGTCGCCGGTCCAGGCTTTGCTCTCCTCGCCGTAATGGCCAAAATCAGAGCTCATCAGGTCGTTGGGCGATTCGATCCCTTGCAGCTCGAAACGATAGGGTTTCAGCGCAACAAAAACTTTTCCGTTGACATTTTCCTGGGTATTTTCCAGGAAGCTTTCGATGTTGCGCATAACCGGATCGAGGTAGAGCGATTCGTGCAGGAACATGCCGTACCAGTTGGCCAGCTGCTCTTTCCAGTAGAGCTGCCACTTGGTTAGGGTGTGTTTTTCGAGCAGGTGATGAGCTTTGATGATGATGAGCGGTGCGGCTGCTTCAAACCCGACTCTTCCTTTTATGCCGATGATGGTGTCGCCCACGTGGATATCGCGCCCGATGGCATAGGGAGCGGCAAGGTCTTCGAGCGTTTGAATGGCTTCGGGGCCGCTTTCAAAACGTTTTCCGTCGATCGCCTTCAGCTCGCCCTTTTCAAAAGCCAGCTCAACAACTTTGGTCTCCTGCGCGCGGAGCTGTTTCGGATAGGCCTCTTCGGGAAGCGGCTTGCCGGAGGTCAGCGTTTCTTTGCCGCCAATGCTGGTTCCCCACAACCCCTGGTTGATGGAGTACTGCATCTTCACAAAATCGTCCTGCACGCCGTGCTCCCGCAGGTAGTTGATCTCCTGTTCGCGGCTGAGCGAAAGGTCGCGGATGGGGGTGACGATTTGGATGCCGGGGGCCAGCACCTGAAAGGTGAGGTCGAAACGCACCTGGTCGTTGCCGGCGCCGGTACTGCCGTGGGCTACATATCCCGCTCCGATTTTGCGGGCATATTCGATGATGGCCATCGCCTGAAAAACCCGTTCGGAGCTCACGGAAATCGGATAGGTATTGTTTCGCAATACGTTGCCATACACCATATAACGGATACATTTACTGTAATAGACATCCGTTACATCGAGGGTGACATGCTTGACAGCACCCAGTTGGTAGGCCTTCTCCTCGATACGGGCCAGTTCTTCCGTTGAAAAGCCGCCCGTGTTGGCAATGGCGGTATATACCTCAAACCCTTTTTCTTCCGATAAATATTTGACACAAAACGAAGTATCCAATCCTCCGCTGAACGCCAAAACCAATTTTTCTTTCATCTGTATATGTTTTAATTTTTTAGTTGTCGGACAGAGTCTTGTGCGGAAAATACTCCTCTCTGGCACCGGCCCGGCCGGACAGATGTAACCATTTTCCCCTCAACTCCTTTCACTTTTGAAAAATTAATGAATAAATAATGTATAATCATCAGCAAACGGCTGACGCTGCTGTTACAAATTTCCGTTGTTTTTCTCCGCTTTTCTGATTTTCCGGAGCAGGCTGATCCCGTTTTTGGGTTTCAGCTTGTTGATCACATCCATCAGCGAACGTTTTTTGATCTCGCTTCCGTTGCCATTTTTTTCGGCCTCCCACGCCGGATCGTAGAGCATCCCGGTGCAGAGGCACTTGGTGCGCTCGGTCCGTTGCAGGATATCGTAATTGACACATCCCTGGCACCCTTTCCAGAAGGCTTCGTCATCGGTCAGCTCGGAGTAGGTAACCGGACGGTACCCCAGTTCATGGTTGATCTTCATAACAGCCAGGCCGGTAGTCAGCCCGAAAATTTTGGCATCGGGAAATTTGGTACGCGAGAGTTCAAACGACTTTTTCTTGATCGCCTTGGCCAGGCCAATTCCCCGGTATTCAGACTTGACGATCAACCCCGAGTTGGCTACATATTTATTGTGTCCCCACGACTCGATGTAACAAAATCCGGCAAACTGGTCGCCGTCGAGTGCAATAATGGCTTTCCCCTCCTGCATTTTAGTGGCCAGGTATTCATAGGTCCGCCGCGCAATACCGGTACCACGCTGTTTGGCCGCTATATCAATCGTATCGTTAATCGTGTCAACATATTTCAGGTGGCTTTCGCTGGCCACTTCAATGGTTATATTCTTCAGCTCCTTCATTTCAGTTCCTGTTAACCAATTTTTGTTTTCAAATAAGGCATTATTCTAATGAGTGTATTAATAAATTCACTGCGTACAAGTCCCTCTTTCAGGATGACCAGGATGGTATCGTCGCCGGCAATGGTTCCCAGTATGGCGGGTGGGTTGGCATTGTCGATCACCGCGGCGATACTGCTGGCATAGCCGGGCAAGGTGCGGACGACCGCCAGGTTCCCCGAAAACTGCAAATCGCGGAACCCGTCGGCCAGGTAGTTGATCCGCAGCTTCTCCTCGCGGTTTTCCAGCGCAATCCCTTCGGGCACCATATATACATATCCGGCGCTGCCGGCGGGGACTTTGACCACTTTCAGCATCTTCAGATCACGCGACAAAGTTGCCTGGGTCAAGTTAAACCCCTTTTCGCGGAGCATCGACAACAACTCCTCCTGGCTGCTGATCCGCCCCGAGGCGATGATCTGCCGGATGGTGGCCCGTCGTTCTTCCCTGTTTTTCATCTCGAATAAATATTCAAATTTTCGTGCAAAAATATACATTTTTATTCCAACCCTCCTTTTTCGTTTCATTTTTTTTCTATTTTTGTCCCGGATTTAATTCCAGAGTAACGAGAGCATGAAGCAGCATTTTAAAAAGCTATTAATACGCGATCAAAAACCAAGTGCGTTTGAACTATTCCGGTAGAGCAAACGCACTTTTTTTTTAGTTTAAAAACTTAAACAGAAACCATGTTGGAGGTCAAAAAAGCAAAACTTATCCTGGAAGACGGGACCGTATTTGAAGGAAAATCATTCGGTTTTGAGAAGTCGGTAGCCGGCGAGGTGGTATTTTACACCGGGATGACCGGTTACCCGGAAAGCCTCACCGATCCGTCGTACACCGGCCAGATTTTAGTATCCACCTATCCGATGATCGGTAACTACGGTGTCCCGGTGGACGATACCGAAGAGGGCATTCACCGTTTTTTCGAATCAGACAAGATTCACATCACCGCGCTGGTCATTGCCGACTACTCGTTTGAGTACAGCCACTGGAATGCCCAGAAAAGCCTGGCCGACTGGCTGAAAGAGTACCAGGTGCCGGGGCTCTTCGACATCGACACCCGCGCGCTCACCAAAATCCTGCGCGAAAAAGGGTCGCTGCTCGGCAAAATCGAGTTTGAAAACCAGCCGGTAGATTTTTACGATCCCAATTCGGAGAACCTGGTTGCCCGGGCCAGCACCGACCGTAAAACAATCTACGGAAACGGCAAACACAAAGTGGTGCTGATCGACTGCGGCGTTAAAAACAACATCATCCGCTGCCTGCTCAAACGCGATGCGACGGTCATCCGCGTTCCGTGGGATTACGACTTCACCTGCGAGGAGTACGACGGCGTATTTATCTCAAACGGTCCGGGCGACCCGGCCATGTGCGGGGAAACCATCAAAAACATCCGGAAAATCATCGGCGACGAAAAACCAATCATGGGCATCTGCCTGGGCAACCAACTACTGGCCCGCGCGGCTGGCGCCGACACCTACAAACTGAAATACGGACACCGCAGCCACAACCAGCCGGTGCTGCTGATGGGCACCGACCGCTGTTTTATCACCTCGCAAAACCACGGTTATGCCGTAGCGCCCGACACGCTGCCCGCCGACTGGGAGCCGCTGTTTGTCAATGTCAACGACAATACCAACGAGGGAATCCGCCACAAAAACAAACCGTTCTTTTCGGCCCAGTTCCACCCCGAAGCCTCAAGCGGCCCGGTGGACACGGAGTTCCTCTTCGATGACTTTATCAGCAGCATTGAAAAAAGCAAAAAGTAGATACCCGCGCTGACTACCGGCTGACTGACTCCTTCCAACAGGTCGTTCAGCAAATAACAACAATAGAAAACGTTCAAAAAAACAACAGCAAAATCGGATAAAACCATGATAGATTCCAGCATTAAAAAAGCCATTATCCTTGGGTCGGGAGCGTTAAAAATCGGCGAAGCCGGCGAATTTGACTACTCCGGATCGCAGGCGCTCAAAGCGCTCAAGGAAGAGGGGGTTGAAACGGTCCTCATCAACCCGAACATTGCCACCATTCAAACTTCGGAAGACATCGCCGACAAAATCTACTTCCTGCCGGTGACCCCCTACTTTGTAGAACAGGTTATCAAAAAAGAGCGGCCGCAGGGAATTTTGCTGGCATTTGGCGGACAAACCGCCCTGAACTGCGGGGTGGCGCTTTACAAAAGCGGCGTCCTCGAAAAATACAACCTGAAGGTGGTGGGAACTCCCGTGCAGTCGATCATCGACACGGAAGACCGCGAACTGTTTGCCAACATGCTGGGGGAAATCGGGGTACTCACCCCGCGCAGCATTGCCGCACTCAACATGGAGGAGGCGCTGGTCGCATCGCGCAAACTGGGCTTCCCGATCATCATCCGCGCAGCCTACACCCTGGGCGGACTGGGCAGCGGTTTCTGCGAAAACGAAGAAGAGCTGAAAACCCTGGCGGCAAAAGCCTTCAGCTACAGCCCGCAAATCCTGGTGGAAGAGTCGCTCAAAGGCTGGAAAGAGGTGGAATACGAAGTGGTCCGCGACCGCTTCGACAACTGCATTACCGTGTGTAACATGGAAAACTTCGACCCGCTGGGAATCCACACGGGCGAAAGTATTGTGGTGGCGCCGTCGCAAACGCTTACCAGCCGCGAGTACTACAAGCTGCGGGCAATTGCGATCAAAATCATCCGCCGGGTGGGGGTAATCGGAGAGTGTAACGTCCAGTTTGCCCTCGATCCGAAATCGGAAGAGTACCGGGTGATCGAAGTTAACGCCCGGCTGTCGCGCTCGTCGGCCCTGGCTTCGAAAGCTACCGGTTATCCGCTCGCGTTTGTTGCCGCCAAGCTGGGGTTGGGCTACGGCCTCCACCAGCTCCACAACTCGGTGACCAAAGTGACCACCGCCTGCTTCGAACCGGCGCTCGACTATTGCGTCGTAAAAATTCCGCGCTGGGACCTCAACAAATTCATCGGGGTTTCGAAAACCATCGGAAGCTCCATGAAGAGTGTGGGAGAAATTATGGCCATCGGACGGACGTTCGAAGAGGCCATCCAGAAAGGGATCCGCATGGTAGGACTGGGCATGCACGGCTTTGTGGGCAACCGCGAAGAGATCACCATCGAAGCCATTGAAGAGGAGCTGGCCAATCCCACCGACCGGCGCATTTTTGCCATTGCCGAAGCTTTCAACAAAGGCTACTCGGTTGAAGACATTCACCAGCGCACCAAAATCGACCACTGGTTCCTGCAGCGGCTGCAAAATATTTTCAGGCTGAAAAACCAGCTGCTGACCAAAAATAACCTCGCCGAGCTCCCGGCCGATCTGCTGAAAGAGGCCAAAAAAGCCGGCTTCTCCGATTTCCAGGTGGCCCGCCTGGTACTGAAAAGTCCGACCAAAAATATGCAGGAAGATTCGCTCAAAGTGCGTAACTACCGCAAAAGCCTGGGTATCACTCCCGTCATAAAACAGATCGACACCCTGGCCGGCGAATATCCGGCCAAAACCAACTACCTGTATGTTACCTACAACGGAGCGGAACATGATGTCCAGTTCCTGCACGACGAACGCTCGGTGATCGTACTGGGCTCGGGAGCTTACCGCATCGGAAGTTCCGTAGAGTTCGACTGGTGCTCGGTAAACGCCATCAACACCATCCACCGCGAAAACTACCGCTCGGTGATGATCAACTACAACCCCGAAACCGTCAGTACCGACTACGACAGCTGCGACCGCCTCTATTTCGACGAGCTGAGTTTTGAACGGGTGATGGACATCGTCGACCTCGAGAACCCGCACGGCGTGGTGGTTTCCATGGGCGGCCAAATCCCCAACAACCTGGCGATGAAACTGCACAGCCAGCAGGTGCCGGTGCTGGGAACTTCGCCCGTAAAAATTGACAATGCCGAAGACCGCGAAAAATTTTCGTCGCTGCTCGACCGGCTGGGAATTGATCAGCCACGCTGGGCGCGCCTTTCCACGATCGAAGAGATCCACCGGTTTATCGACCTGGTGGGCTTCCCGGTGCTGATCCGCCCCTCTTACGTCCTCTCGGGCGCCGCCATGAATGTGGTGTCGAACCACGACCAGCTGGAACATTTCCTCCAGATGGCCGCCAATGTTTCGAAAGAACATCCCGTGGTGGTGAGCGAATTTATCGAACAGGCCAAAGAGATTGAAATCGACGCCGTAGCCGACAAAGGCGAGATGATTGCCTACGCTATTTCGGAGCACGTGGAGTTTGCAGGCGTCCACTCGGGCGATGCCACCATCGTTTTCCCGCCCCAAAAACTGTATGTGGAAACCATCCGCCGCGTCAAAAAAATATCCCGCCAGATTGCCAAAGCGCTGGAAATTACCGGCCCGTTCAACATGCAATTCCTGGCCAAAGACAACGACATCAAGGTTATCGAATGTAACCTGCGCGCTTCCCGGAGCTTCCCCTTCGTTTCAAAGGTTATGCGACTGAACCTCATCGACATTGCCACCAAGGTGATGCTGGGTATCCCGGTTGAAAAGCCCGACAAATCGCTGTTTGAGCTCGACTACGTAGGGGTGAAGGCCCCGCAGTTCTCTTTTGCCCGTCTGCTCAATGCCGATCCGGTACTGGGAGTTGACATGGCCTCGACCGGCGAGGTAGGCTGCATCGGCGAAAACTATTACGAAGCCGTCCTGAAATCGATGCTGTCGGTGGGGTACACCATCCCGAAGAAAAACATCCTGATCTCTTCCGGTCCGTCGCGTTCAAAAATCGAACTGCTGAACAGCGCCCGCATGCTGCTGGAACGGGGTTTCAACCTTTTTGCCACCGAGGGAACCCACCGCTTCTTCATGGAAAATGGCGTTGAAAACACGCTCCTCCACTGGCCCGACGAAGAAGACCGCCATCCCAACACGCTGGAATATCTTCAGGAAAAGAAGATCGATCTGGTCATCAATATTCCGAAGAATTATACCAAACGCGAATTGCGAAATGGGTACAACATCCGCCGGAATGCCATCGACTTCAACATTCCGCTGATTACCAACGCGCGGGTGGCCAGTGCATTCATTTACGCCATCTGCAAATATTCGCCCGAAACCATTGCCATCAAAAGCTGGGACGAATACCAGTAAAACCGGCTCTCTCCGCAAGCAACACCTGGTTGTGACGGAGATTTGTCAATAAAAAAGAGGTTGTCCGTAAAAAAACACGGGCAACCTCTTCTCTTTTTCAGCTGAAAAACTAATTCAGGAAGCAACGGAAACGCCATTCCACAAACTTTCCGGCAAATTTTGTCTTTCTGTCAAAAAGATTTTTGGGCAATAAAACCCTCACTTTCCAGTCGTTACGGAAAGCTTTTACATTTTTATCCGGTTTTGATTTCTGTGCCATTGTTTTGCGCAGTAAAAGATTTTTACAACCATAAGCCGCACACGATCAGCAACAACCATACCAAAAGAGGGAATAAGTCCCCTGTCCCGGTTTTCCGGAATTAACGGCCCCGGCTCCGCTCCTTCAGGATATCCTGCAGGCGGTACATCTCGTCGCGCAGGCGGGCTGCCTCGATGAAATCCAGCTCTTTGGCCGCAGCTTCCATCTGTTTTTTGGTGTTGGCAATTGCTTTCTGCAGGGCATCCACACTCATATACTGCACAACCGGATCGGCAGCCACATCCACATGGTCGTCGCCGCCGGAATAGGAACGGGCGTCGGCTTTGTCGCTGCGGTACTCATACCCGATAATTTCGCGGGTCGGTTTGATAATCTGCCGGGGGATGATATGGTTCTCTTCGTTGTAACGGAGCTGTTTTTCGCGGCGGTAAGAGGTGGCATCAATGGTTTTTTGCATCGAGTCGGTGATCTTGTCGGCATACATGATGACGCGCCCGTTGAGGTTTCGGGCGGCGCGGCCCGCCGTTTGGGTCAGCGACCGCTCGGAACGCAGAAAGCCCTCCTTGTCGGCATCCAGGATTGCCACCAGCGATACTTCGGGCAGGTCGAGCCCTTCGCGGAGCAGGTTGATCCCCACCAGCACATCGAAGACACCTTTCCGGAGCTGTTCCATAATTTCCACCCGTTCCAGGGTCTCCACATCGGAGTGGATGTAGCGGGTTTTGACGCCCATGTCGGCCAGGTAACGGCTCAGCTCCTCAGCCATCCGTTTGGTGAGGGTGGTCACCAGCGTACGTTCGTTGCGTTGGGTCCGCAGGTTAATTTCGTGCAGCAGGTCATCAATCTGGTTGGTACTCGGACGAACCTCAATAACCGGATCGAGCAGACCGGTTGGCCTGATCAGCTGTTCCACCACCACGCCTTCGCTTTTGGCCAGTTCATATTCGGCAGGGGTGGCGCTCACATAGATGATCTGGTCCACCAGCTGTTCAAACTCGTCGAACTTCAGCGGGCGGTTGTCGATTGCTGCCGGCAGCCGAAAACCGTAATCGACCAGCGTCACTTTGCGGGAGTGGTCGCCGCCGTACATCGCCCTGATCTGCGGCAGGGTAACATGGCTTTCGTCGATGATGGTCAGAAAGTCGCCGGGAAAATAATCGAGCAGGCAGAAAGGACGGGTTCCGGGAAGCCGGCCGTCAAAATAGCGCGAATAGTTTTCGATCCCCGGACAATATCCCAGCTCACGCATCATCTCCATATCGTATTCCACCCGCTCTTCAATACGTTTGGCTTCCTGCGACTTATCGATACTTTTAAAAAATTCGATCTGCGCCACCAAATCATCCTGAATCTGGCGGATTGCAGCATTCATGCGCTCCTTGGTGGTCACAAAAATATTGGCCGGATAGATCACCGCGACATCCATCGACTGGATCCGCATTCCGGAAACCGGATCAAAAGAGCTGATCTCCTCCACCTCGTCGCCCCAGAACACCACCCGGATGGCCACATCGGCATAGGCCGGAAAAATGTCAACCGTATCGCCTTTCACCCGGAAATTTCCCCGCTGAAACTCCACCTCGCTGCGCGAATAAAGCGCATCGACCAGCTGGCGGAGCACCACATTGCGTGCAATCTTCTGCCCGACATTCAAATTGGTCACATTGGCATGAAAATCCTCGGGGTTTCCGATACCATACAGACAGGACACCGACGAAACCACAATCACATCGCGGCGCCCCGACAACAACGAAGAGGTGGCGCTGAGGCGGAGTTTTTCGATATCCTGGTTAATCGAAAGGTCTTTTTCGATGTAGGTGTCGGAAGTGGGGAGATAAGCTTCGGGCTGGTAATAATCGTAGTACGAAACAAAATATTCGACGGCATTGTGGGGAAAAAACTGTTTCATTTCGCCGTAGAGTTGCGCCGCCAGTGTTTTGTTGTGGCTCAGAATCAGGGCGGGGCGCTGCACTTCGGCAATCACGTTGGCCATGGTAAATGTTTTCCCCGAGCCGGTCACACCCAGCAAAGTCTGAAATTTTTCGCCCTTGCGCAGTCCGTCGGCCAGTTGGCGGATTGCTTCCGGCTGGTCGCCGGTGGGCTGATAATCCGAAACAACTTTAAATTCCATGTTCCAAATTTAGCGAACCAAACGGAAATAAACCGGAAAATGGTCGCTGACTCCGCCGGTATATTTATTTCCGGCGTAGGTACGGTTGGGAGAAACTTCTCCTTTGCGGTTGCGAAACTCCATCCACTCCCGGCGAAAAATATGTCCTTCCCGGTCGGTACACCGAAAGCCCTCCTCGTCGAGCAGAGAGGAGGAGACCACCAGGTTGTCCAGCATATTCCAGTCGCCGCGGTAATTGTACGATCCTTCACCGCGCTGAAAGGCGGGCAGCATCAGGTTAACCAGTCCGGAGGAGGGATTTGTTTCCGGGCTGCCGGCAGCCAGTGTTTCACGCAGGCTGCGATTTCCCGGTTCATCATTCATATCGCCCATGATCACGATGTGAGCTTCGGGATCGGCCTGCTGCAGTGAATCGACGACCATCCGCAACGCAGCCGCAGCAGCAATCCGGTCAGGCTCAGACTCAGCCTCGCCCCCCACCCGCGATGGCCAGTGATTGATAAAAATATGAAACCGTTCGCCGTTGCCGGCCAAGCCGGTTACCAAAAGGATATCGCGGGTAGTCAGCTTCCGGTTCCCTTTTCGCACCGAAACCGTGCGGTTTTCCAATACCTTCAGTTCATCCGGACGATAGGCGAATGACACATCGATACCGCGGGCATCGCGGCTCTCCACATGAACGACTGCATATCCTCCCGCCTGAAGCGGGCCGGTTGAAAAAAGCTCCTCCACCACCTGGCGGTTTTCCACTTCGCAGAGTCCCACTATTTCGGGCAGTTCGTCCCCGCCGGTTTCGGCAAGCACCCGCGACAGGTCGGCCAGCTTTTGCTGGTAACGCTCAGCCGTCCACTGCTTTTTCGATCCGGGCAAAAACTCCTGATCGTTCTTCTCCGGATCGTCGTGGATGTCGAAAAGGTTCTCCACATTGTAGAAGACAAATGTGAGGGTGCTGTCGCCAAACTGTTCCGGCAGCTCTCCGGAAACGGTCTGCGGCAAAGGGTTCTTCGGTCTCTGGTGCGACGTAAAGAGCACAACAAAAACCAGGGCCACAACAGCCAGCCAGATCAGAATCCGTTTCATGCCATCTCCTTTCCGATGCTCACCGGGTAGTAGGCTGTCACATTCACCGCCATCATTCCGGCAGCAGCCGCCGCCTGCATTCCGAGGTCGCTGTCTTCAAACACCTGGCAGTAGCGGGGATCAACCCCCATTTTTTCGGCACACTTCAAAAAAGTTTCCGGATGCGGTTTATGGCGTTCCACATCTTCCGAAGCAACCAGGATATCAAAATAACGATCCACGCCCACAATTTCGAGCGATTTCCAGGCCAGTCGCCGGTAACCGCCGGTACCAACCGACATCGGCAACTTGCCGTGATACTTTTTAATAAGCCGCACAACCGGTTCCACCGGCCGCATCAGCTGCATCTTTTTTTCATACTCAGCTTCTTTGAGAAACCCGATTGTCTCCGGATCCATATTGGTACCAAACAGCTCATTCAGCCGGCGGATGGTTCCCACAGCCGGAATGCCGGCCAGGGTCGAGAACAGTTCAGGGGTAAAATCAATGCCAAAATCTTTCAGAATGTTTTGGTAGGCAACAAAATGTACCGGCATCGTATCGGCAATGGTGCCGTCAAGGTCAAAAATCAACGCCCGTGCTGCCGGGTTAATATCAAGTACTTCCACGAAATATAAAAAATGGTTAAACATCAAAAGTAACAATCTTCAGGGGGGAAGTCGTTCCGAGGTTGATTGTTTAAGTAAAAATTAACAAATTTGTTTCGTTAAAATTAACATCAACATGATCAGCAACTTTATAACGGTATCGGTTCCGCAGTGGGGAATTTTTGCCGGACTCACGGTAATGATTTACGGATGGGTGGAGAAGAAAAAGGCCTTTGGACTGGTGGGGACAGGAATGCTGGTCCTGTTGGGACTGTTTGCCGCCTATGTGCTGGCGGCCGGGTTGCTGGTGCCGGAAGATTTTTTCACGGCCGGCAGTGCGGCCGAAGATGAGGCGCCGCTCTCTCCCGACGAAATCCCGATCGAAGGGCGGCTGCTGCCGGTGTACTGGGGGCTGATAATCTGCGGGGGACTGGCGCTGGCGGCTTTTATCACCGAACTGCTCAACCGCCGTGGGGCCAACGTGCTGAAGACCATAACCGGCCTGCTGGCGCTGGCGCTCTTCTTCTTCATCCTGGGGGCGCTGCGGGCCTGAAGAAAACAGAACCCCCGAAAACCTCCAAACGCCTGAAACCGCCCCTTTTATTGGTTTGCTGAAAACAGCGGCAAATCTCAGGGAAACTTCCTAAATTTAGACAGACCAAAATTACTGGGTATGAAAAAGCCGCCGGTTATCACCGGGAAACTCCGGAAGAACATTGTCACCGTCCCTGAAATTACCGAAACCGCCACCGGAATTCGGGTATTCGGGCAACTGCTGAAGTCGTTCCTGTTCAGCACCGACGTGGCGATCATCCGCAACACCAATGCCGATGCCATTATTGCCGTGTACCCGTTTACGCCGCAGCCGCTCATTTCCCACGCCCTGATCCTGGCTGCCGACAAGCCGATCTTTTGCGGGGTAGGCGGCGGCATCACCACCGGCGCCCGCGCTGTTGAACTGGCTATTGACGCCGAATTTCAGGGAGCGCTGGGAGTAGTGCTCAACAAACCCACGCCCAACGATCTGATCCGCCGCCTGAAAGAGAAGCTGGATATCCCGGTGGTGATCACCATTGTTTCGGAAAAAGATGACATCCGCGGACGAATAGAGGCGGGCGTAGATATTCTCAACGTTTCGGGAGCCGAACAAACAGCCGGCATCGTCAAAAAGATCCGCGACCTCGCGCCTGAAATTGCCGTGATTGCCACCGGCGGAAAAACCGACGAAACCATCCGGAATGTGATTGAAGCGGGCGCCAATGCAATTTCCATCACCCCGCCCACAACCAGCGAACTTTTCCGGGAAATTATGATCCGCTACCGTAAGGAATAAACGTTAACCCCAACAACCATGTCTGAAAGAAAATGCCTGGAGTGCGGCGACACGCTGCGCGGACGTGCCGACCAGAAATTTTGCAGCGACCAGTGCCGGAACACCTACAACAACCGGCAACTGGGCGAAAGTAACCACACCATCCGCCACATCAACCGTATCCTGAAAAAGAACCACGCCATCCTGACCGTTCATAACCAGTCGGGGAAAACCACCGTCAGCAAAACAGACCTGCTGAAAAGCGGTTTCAACTTCGGCTATTTCACCAACACCTTTCAGACCCGGAGCGGGCGGATCTATTTTTTCTGTTACGACCAGGGGTATTCCCTGCTCGACCACGACAAAATCATCCTCGTCCGCAAGCAGGATTACGTGTAAATCCAAAAAAAAGCCGGGACACTCACTGGCCCCGGCACACTCAATTCCCTTTTCTACCTGAATCAGGCTGACTTGGCTTCGTGCGGACAGCCTTCGTGGTATTCGGCAATAATATCTTTTACCTGCTGGGGAGCCACGCGGCCAAAAACCTTGTCGCCCACCATCACCACCGGCGCCAATCCGCAGGCGCCCACACAGCGCAGGCAACTGAGCGAAAAACGGCCGTCGGGGGTGGTTTGCCCCACCTCAACCTTCAGCTGCCGTTTAAACTCATTAAGCACCTGCTCGGCGCCGCGGACATAACAGGCCGTTCCCATGCAGATGGAAATCGGATATTCGCCCTGCGGAATCATGGTGAAAAAACTGTAAAAGGTAACCACCCCGTACACTTTGGCCACCGACATGTTCAACTCAAGGGCAATCACCTCCTGAACTTCTGCCGGCAGATACCCCAGTTTCTCCTGCACATTGTGCAACACGTTGATGAGTTCCCCCTCTTTGTTGTCGTATTTTTTGCAGATCTCCCGGATGGTCTGAACGGTTGAGTCTGCTAACTTTATTTTTGGCATAATCTGAATTTTCAAAAATTGAACTTCACTTCTGTTTCCGACAGTCGGCTACTTGGTCCTGTCAAAATATTCGGTATGCAACAGGTGGTGCGACTTTTCGCTCAGCGGAGCGCCCAAAAACTCGGCATACAGCTTTTTGATGTACGGATTTTCGTGCGATTTCCGGATCGTTTTGTTGCTGTCTTCGCGGTAAATGGCCTGCTGCCGTTTAACCAGGATTTCTGAATTTCCGTGGTGATAAGGCTGTCCGCCGCCGCCGATACATCCGCCGGGACACGACATGATCTCAATGGCATGAAAACGGCTTTTCCCCGACCGGACATCTTCGAGCAACCGGCGGGCATTGCCCAGCCCGTGAGCAATCCCGATATTGAGGGGCAGCCCGTTGAAATCGATGGTGGCATGGCGCAGCCCCTCCATTCCGCGTAACTCGTGGAAGTCGATCCGCGGCAGCTCTTTGCCGGTGTAAACTTCATACGCGGTGCGGACGGCTGCTTCGATCACCCCGCCGGTAGTCCCGAAAATAACCCCGGCGCCGGTCGATTCTCCGAGCGGCTTGTCGAACTCTTCGTTGGGAAGGGCGCGAAACTCGATATTCGAAATTTTGATGAGGGCAGCCAGCTCGCGTGTGGTGATGGCATAATCCACGTCGGGATTGTTGTTAACCGAAAACTCATCGCGGCCGCGTTCATATTTTTTGGCAACACACGGCATGATGGAAACCACTACCAGGTCTTCGCGGCGAACCCCCAGCTGCTGGGCAAAATAGGATTTGGCGATCGAACCGAACATCTGTTGCGGCGACCGGGCGGTAGAGGGAACATCTTTCAGATCGGGAAACTGGTGTTCGAAAAACTTCACCCACGCCGGGCAGCACGAGGTCAGGATCGGCAGTTTCACGTTCGGATCACCCTGCAGGTGCCTGGTCAGCCGGTTCAGCAACTCAGCCCCTTCCTCCATGATGGTGAGGTCGGCAGCAAAATCGGTATCAAAAACATAGTCGAAGCCCAACCGCCGGAGGGCGGCGACCAGTTTTCCGGTGACCAGCGTGCCGGCCTCCATCCCGAACTCTTCGCCCAATGCGGCGCGCACCGCCGGCGCAGTCTGAACAATCACTGTCTTGGAAGGATCGGAAAGGGCGCGGATAACCGCTCCGGTTTCATCCACTTCGGTAAGCGCCCCGGTGGGACAAACGGCCACGCACTGCCCACAGTAGGTACACACCGAGTGGTCGAGGTTCATTTCGAAAGCGGGCGCCACCACCGAGTTGAACCCCCGGTTGATGGCCGAAAGTACGCCAACCGTCTGCACCTCGTTACACATCATCTCGCAGCGGCGGCACATGATACATTTGTCGATATCGCGGATAATGGCCGGCGAGGTATCTTTCCGGTAAGAGGACTGCTCGCCCTTGTAGTGGATTTCACGAATTCCCATGCGGTGGGCCATATTTTGCAGGTCGCAGTTACCCGATTTGGGGCAAACCAGACAGTCGGCAGGATGATCGCTCAGGATAAGCTCCATCACCGTCCGGCGGGCATTGATCGCACGGATGCTGTGGGTATTGACCTCCATCCCTTCGGTTGCCTCGGTGCAGCAGGCCGGAGCCAGGTTGCGGCGGCCTTTTACCTCCACCACACACACCCGGCAGCCTCCGGGGCGATTTTCAATATTGAGGTCTTCCAGTTTCATGTAGCAGAGGGTCGGAATATGTATCCCGATGCTCGTGGCTGCTTCCAGTACCGTGGTCCCTTTTTTAACCACTACCGGTTTGTTATCGATGGTCAGATTGATAATTTCCATAGAATCGAATCATTGAGGTTAGGCCAGTTCGATGGCATCGAATTTACATTTCTCGAAACAGATTCCGCATTTGATACACAGGGCCTGGTCGATAAAGTGCGGGGCCCGCCGTTCGCCGGTGATGGCTCCTACCGGGCAGGTTCGGAAACAGAGGGTACAGCCGGTACATTTATCTTCCACCACCACATATTTGAGCAGCGCCTTGCACTTGCCGGCCGGGCAGCGCCCCTGTTTGATATGGGCCAGGTATTCATCCTCGAAATGGGCCAGGGTGGAAAGCACCGGATTGGGCGACGACTGCCCCAGTCCGCACAGCGAAGCATCTTTAATCACGTGGCTCAGCATCCGCAGCTTGTCGATATCTTCTTCCTTACCGTTTCCGGCGGTGATCTTCTCCAGGATCTCAAACAGCCTTTTATTGCCGATACGGCAGGGTGTACACTTTCCACACGACTCTTCGAGGGTAAATTCAAGATAATATTTGGCGATGGCGACCATACAATCGTCTTCGTCCATCACGATCATTCCGCCAGATCCCATCATGGTGCCGGCAGCCTGCAGGTTTTCGTAATCGATGGGGGTGTCGAGCGATGCGGTAGTCAGCATCCCGCCCGAAGGCCCGCCGGTTTGAACCGACTTAAACTTTTTTCCGCCTTTGATACCGCCGCCGATGTCGAAGACCACTTCGCGCAGGGTTGTTCCCATCGGCACTTCAATCAATCCCACGTTGTTGATCTTTCCGGCCAGGGCAAACACCTTGGTTCCCTTCGACTTTTCGGTGCCGATGGCTGAAAACCATGCGGCCCCCTTGTTGATAATCACCGGGATGTTGGCAAATGTTTCGACATTATTTACGTTGGTGGGTTTTCCCAGGTAGCCCGATTCAGCCGGGAATGGCGGTTTGACGGTAGGTTCGCCGCGCGATCCTTCCATCGAATGGATCAGTGCGGTCTCTTCGCCGCACACAAATGCGCCGGCGCCGTACCGCAACTCAATATCGAAACCAAAGGTAGAGCCCAGGATATTCCGGCCTAACAGACCGTAGGCACGGGCCTGGTCCAGCGCAACTTTCAGCCGCTGAATCGCCAGCGGATATTCGGCCCGGATGTAAACCAGCCCCTTGTCGGCGCCAATACAATACCCGCAGATGGTCATGGCTTCGATCACCGAGTGGGGGTCACCTTCGAGGATGGAACGGTCCATAAACGCGCCGGGGTCGCCCTCGTCGGCATTACACACCACATACTTCTGGTCGGCCACCGATCGGGAGGTGATCTCCCACTTCAGGCCGGTAGGAAACCCCGCGCCTCCGCGTCCGCGAAGCCCCGATTTTTTGATTTCGTCGATCACGCCTTCGGGAGTCATTTCGCTGAGGCATCTCCCCAACGCCAGGTAGCCGTCGCGCGCAATGTACTCTTCAATATTTTCAGGATCGATAAAGCCGCAGTTTCTCAGGGCGATACGAATCTGTTTTTTGTAAAAATCCATCCCTTTCGAGTCGTGAATCACCTCGTGGGAATGGGGATCCCGGTAGAGCAACCGTTCGACCTGCCGCCCCTTGACAAGGTGTTCGCGGATGATTTCATCCACATCGGCAGGTGTGACGTGCACATAAAAGGTGTTGTCGGGAAGCACTTTGATAATTGGCCCCTTTTCGCAAAAGCCGAAACAGCCGGTGGTTACCACCTGCACCTCATCTTCCAGCAGGTATTCGCCCAGCAGGTCGTTGAAGACGTTACGGATCTCCTCGCTTTCTGAAGCCTTGCAACCGGTGCCCCCGCAAATGAGAATTTGCATATTATAGTCGGACATAGCAGATATTTTAGGTTGAAGGATTATTCGTCGATGGTTTTAAAATTTACGGGGATCATCCCGTCGATCAACTCGCCTTTGATGATGTAGCGGTCGATGATTTCGCGCGCTCTTTCGCGGTTGACATGCCCGAAAATAACCGGTTGCCTGCCCGGAAGGGTGACCTCAACGGTCGGTTCGGCGTAACAATACCCCATGCAGCCGGTTTGGGTAATCACCGCGTCGATGGCCTGGTGTTCGGTCTCTTCGATCAGAAAGCTCATGGTCTCCTTGGCGCCCGAGGCGATCCCGCAAGTAGCCATTCCCACCCTGATTTGCACCAGTTTTTCGGCAGAAGCGCTCTGTTCCCTGAGTTTGATCTTCGACTGTACCTGTTCCTTGATGCGTTTCAGGTCAGCCAGCGAGGTTATTTTTTCCATGCTTTTTGGTTTTTATTTTAGCGTTTTTCAAGTTTAAAAATTCAATTGAAATTTGTCCGGATCACCGTGTTGCGCCGATGGCCTCAAGGTTATTTTGTATCAGTTCGGCCACGGCGCGCCTCACCTCTCCTACCGCCAGGGAAACCTCCCCGAGCGTCTCTGCCAGTTCGGCCGTATCGATCGAAAAGCTGCCGGAGCCGGTGGTGTGACGGTAACAAAACCGCACCTTGTCGTGCCCGATGGCTGCCAGCAGAAAAACTTCGGCAAGATCCCCGGGAGCCGGCCGGTCGAGATGGTCGAACTGAAAAGTTGCCTGCACCGTGGTGCCTTTTCCCGGCGCTGAAAAAAGCTGCAACCCGCCGCCGGCCTGCTCGGCATTCTGCTTCAGCAGCGACAGCCCCAGCCCTACTTTCCGGGTTTTGCGCGATGTAAAGAACGGATTGGTGGCCTGCTTCAGCACTTCGGGCGACATCCCGGCGCCGTTATCCTGAATCTCCACGACATAAAGGTTACGTTTTCTATCTTCAACTACTATGATTTCAATCAAGTTAGCGCCTGCTCTTGTCGAATTTTGAACAATGTCGAGAATATGATCGGCAATGGTTTTCATCGGTTTTCTTTTGGTTGGGGCATCACTTTCCGGCCGTCGCGCCCCAGCAAAGCCAGCCTGATTTCCGCAAACGACAAGTCATGCATGTAAAACAGCGAACAGGCCGCCCCGATATCCTGCGGATAGTGGGCGTCGGAACTGGCGGTCAGCGTCACCGCTTCCGCAATCCCGAACCGCTGCCGGGCACTCTCCTCACTCACAAACCGCGTAATTTCAAGCGCTTCAAAGTGCAGGCCGGGCGGAATAAACCCCAGCTGGCTGAAGATGCTGTTTACACTGCGGTCGATGTGGGCCGGAATAAAAAGGCCTCCCAGCCGGTGCACCTCCTGCTCAACCTCCCCGATCCCTGCCCGCAGACCAGTAATCAGCAACCGTTCCTCCAACTCCAGGATGTTGTCGCTGGCATCCACCAGCGCCTGGTAGCCAAAACGTCCTTCGGAATTAGGGATAACGGGCAGTTGCTCGTCGAGGAAATGCTGAAAAAGCAACCGCCGCTCTTCGTCGGGCAAGAAGGCCAGGCAGTGCACCTCCTCGCGGGTGGTCACTTCGGCGCCCGTCAGCACGGCAATGCCGCGTTGGTGTGCCAGCTGGCGCACCACTTCAGCCTGCCGGGTGCTGTTGTGGTCGGTAATTCCGATCAGGTCCAGCTTCTTCCGGGCCGCCTCTTCCACAATGTTGCGCGGACTCATCTCCAGGTCGCCGCAGGGCGACAAAACCGTATGGATATGCAAATCGGCCCTGAAAACTTTCATACCTGTCCCTCAAACTGCCGGCGGCAAAATCTCTTCCGGACAGAGTAACCGGTAAAGTTTGCCGGCGATTTCAAACGTCGACAACGAGGTTCCGAGTACCGGAATCCCTTCGTTATTGCTGTGCTCCAGCATACGCTCTTCGGGACGAAACCCCTTCACCAGGATGACGGCTGCCAGATCTTTCAGCGAAGCGATGGCCACCACATTCTGGTGGGTTTGCAAGGTAATCCACACCTGATTTTCGCGGGAAAACCCCATCACGTCACTCAGCAGATCGGAGACATAACCGCCTTCCACTTCCCTGTCGAGGCCGCTTTCTCCTGAAAAAACAGTCAGCTGAAACTCTTTTACCAAATCAGAAACCTTCATTTCGTGCTCCTTTTTTATTACAATCGGCCTCAAAACGGCCTTCTCCCCAGGTTTTTTCCAGGTTGGAAAAAGCCCGGTTGCTGGTGATTTTACCCTCTTTTTGCCAACGCTGCTGAAGGTAAATACAATCCGACATTTTGGCCATTCCCATCACCATATCTTCGGCGAGGGCATGGCAGTTGGGCGCGCCGCAGGCGCCGCAGTCAATTGCGGGAAGCTGGCAGATAATCCGGTTGACTTTGTCCATTTTTTCGATTGCCCTGGCCAGGTCGGCGTCGAGGCGGAATACCTGCGCCGGCGCAATCGGATCGGCAGCCAAACGGCCAACCACCTTCTCTTTGATCTCTTGCTCGGGTGAATTTTCGGCTGCCAGCGGGTAGTGACGCGACCGTCGCTGGAGCCGCTCCACCGTCAGAAAACGATTGCCCGACAATAAGATCCCGCCGGCACAACTCTGGTCGCAGGAGCGCAACTCCAGAAAATCGATCTCCGGCACATCGTCGATCTCCAGCTTTTCAAGCATCTTCACCACATTATGGATCCCGTCGATGGCCATGGAACGTTTTTTAAAGAGCCGGGCTTCGCCCCGCGGCAGGCACCATAAAATTCCTTCGCGGGTCAGATGCTCGCGGCAGGCCGGATTGTCGGCAGGCTCTTCTTTCGAAACCACCTTCATCACCCGGTTATAAAGTTCGTTCATGTTGATGACGCCGTTGACAATACTCTCTTTCTCGCCCAGCGGACGCCTCACCGCCACAATTTTGGCCGAACAGGGGGCGACATAAAAAATGCCGATCTCCTCCTCCCGGGCTCCCTGCTGCTTCAGCTTTTCGATGGCAAAATGGGCAGCCAGGTCATGCGGCGCTTTCACCAACACGATATGGTCGATGAGCGAGGGATATTTGATCTGGATCAGCCGGACAATAGCCGGACAAAACGAGGAGATCAGCGGACGGTGATCGGTATGGTCGCGGTGATATTCGCGAATCGCCTCGATGAGCCACTGAATGGGCTGTTCGACCTCAAAAACATGGGTAAACCCCAGCTGCAGCAAAGCCTGGTAGATCTGTCCTTCGGAAATATGGTCGGGAAACTGGCCGATCATCACCGACGGAAAGAGAACCACCCGGTATTTAAAATCATAAATCCGCGAAAGGTCGTCCTGCAGGATATAAAAGGCGTCGGCCGGGCACACGCGCATGCAGTTTCCGCAGTCGACACACCGCTGGTCGTTGATCACCGCCAGGCCGTTTCGGATGCGGATGGCCTCGGTGGGGCAAACCTTCATGCAGTGGGTGCAGCCAAAACATTTGGCAGGATCAACTTTAATGGCGTGATATTTCGACGTACTGTTCAAAGTGTTGTTTTTCAATTTTGAATTCAGAATAGCAATTAAAAAAAGTTCACCATTTTCACGGTAGTTCCCTGGCCGGGTTCGCTGGTGATCTCCAGCAGGTCGGTATTGCGTTTGATGTTGGGCAGCCCCATTCCGGCGCCAAACCCCATCTCGCGCACCTCTTTCGAGGCGGTGGAATATCCTTCGCGCATGGCCAGTTCGATGTCGGGAATGCCCGCCCCGCGGTCGGTGAGCAGCATGGTGATCTTCTCCTCATCCACGGTCACCCGGATCACCCCTTCCAGGGCGTGCGCCACCACATTCACTTCGGCCTCATACAGGGCGATGACGATGCTCTTGATCTTCTTCGGGTCGATGTCCAACTGCTTGAGCACTTTTTTAACCTGGCTCGACGCATCGCCTGCATGTGAAAAGTCGCCCCCTTTCACCTGGTATGTCAGCTCAACCGCCATCAGTATACCGGTTTTAAGCCGGCGTGATAAAGAATCCCGCTGGTTTTGAAGAGCGAAAAAGAGGTTTCGAGCAGCACCATGTTGTTCTCTTTGGCCAGCTCAACCATTTCGTCGGTCACCTTCTTGTTTCGCGTAAAAAGGATGTACTGGATATCGGCCATCTCGGCAGTCCGGATGGCCTGCACATTCGACAGGCCGGTAATCAGCAGCAGATTTTCGGTATCGAGGGTCAGCACATCGCTCATCAAATCGGAGCTGAATCCTTTTTCCACCTCATGCCCGGTCTTTTCCTCTCCGCAAACCACGGTGGCCCCGGTGAGCCTGACGACTTCTGATATCTTCATAAATCCTGTTTAAAAAAGTGTGATAATGAGCTAATTTTGTCATAAAAACCATGAGGAGTGTCACTTCTGTCCCTGTTTTTCGGCAGCTGAATTAAACTTAAGTTTTTGTTTCCCGACAAAGATACATTATCGTCCCCTGAATTGCTGTTCAAAAAAGGGGAATAAGAGGTGTTATAGAATATTTTAAAATGAGTTGAAATAACCTGGGTAAATCTGTAATTTTCGGAGAAAAACCGGCATTTATGATTTACGACGAAAAATCATTCCAACAGAATTATCTCGACGATCCGGCGATTCACCAGAAAATCATCGACACCCTCCCGATTCCGATCTTTTACCGCAACCAGGAGGGGGTTTATGTAACCTGCAATATCGCTCACGAAAAATTTGTGGGGATTCCGCGGGAGCGGCTCATCGGGAAAACCGTGTTCGACATCCAGCCGCCTGACATTGCCGAAATCTACTCAAAACGCGACAAGGAGCTGTTTGAAAGTCCCGGCGACCAGGTGTATGAAACCAAAATCCGCACCAGCGACGGATCGTTGCGCGACGTCGTCTTCCAAAAGGCGGTGATCCGCGACGACGCCGGCGAAATCATCGGGATTGTCGGCTCCATCTTCGACGTTACCGAACGCAAAAAAGCAGAAATGCGGCTGGAACGCGCCAAGGAATCGATGATCATTTCGTCGCACATGCTGCACAAAATCCGGGCGGGCATCATCATTGTCAATAAAAACTTCAAGGTGATCGACTCGAACGAAAGTTTTGCCGCCATGATGGGCGACGAGATCACCGAACTGTATGAAACCATTCCGGGGCTGCGCGGGGCCGACGTGTCGGAGCTGGTCCCCGATGTCATTTTCAAGATGATTGCCGGCATCATGTCGTCGGGCGAAAACAACCTGGAACGCGACCTGAAATTCCAGAACAAACTGCTGCACGTATCGGTGGTTACCATCTACAAGCAGCGGGTGGTTGGGGCGGTGATCCGCGACATGTCGGCGCCCATGCTGGTGCGCGACGAAATCATCAGCCGGGCGCAGCGGGTGACCAAACAAAATATTGAAACCGTACAAAAAGTAGCCTTCCTGCTGGGAGAAAATGCCGCCCAGACCGAAGAGCTGCTCAACTCCATCATTCAATCATACCGGTACAGCGATGACGAATAACCATCCCGACTACCACGTGGAAATTGACGTGGAACAGAAACGTCCCAAAGGCCAGATTGCCTGCGGGGACGTATTCCACTCGCGCATCATCAAGGAAGAGGGGCGCACCATCCTGGCCATGAGCGACGGCATTGGCCACGGCGTGAAAGCCAACGTACTGGCGACCCTCACGGCATCCATGGCCATCAACTACTCCACCTTCCACACCCGCCCCGAAATTGCGGCGCGCATCATCATGCGGGCGCTGCCAAAAAGCAAGGACGGCCTGGAAAACTATGCCACTTTTACCCTGATTGAGATTGAAGCCGACGGCCGTGTCCGGATCATCAACTACGACAATCCCAAAACCATCATCCTGCGCGGCAACAAAATTCTGGAACCCCAGGAGTACCACCTGGCGGTCAGAGGAGTTGAAAATGCAGGAAAAATCCTGCGCTGCCGCGAGTTTACGGCCCGCAAGGAGGACCGCCTGATCTTCCTCTCCGATGGCGTTCCGCAGTCGGGGCTGGGGACCGACCGCTACCCGATGGGCTGGGGACTGGAGCATATCACCGACTTTGTTATGAGCCAGATCACCCGCATGCCCGATATCTCGGCCACCAAACTGGCCCGCAAAATCATCAACCAGGCCGGCATGAACGACAATTTCAACCTGAAAGACGATGCCACCTGCGGCGTGATCTATTTTCGCGAGCCCCGCGAATTTCTGCTCATTACCGGGCCGCCGTTCTACAAAATCAAAGACAACGACTTTGTAAACCAAATCACCAACTTCAAAGGGAAAAAGGTGATTTGTGGCGGAACCACGGCCGAAATCATCGCCCGCGAATTGAACCTGAAACTGGAAGCCGAACATGAATTTTCGGAAGCCGCCCTGCCTCCCAAGGCCCGCATGGAGGGATTTGAACTGGTTACCGAAGGCATCCTCACCATCGGAAAGGTAGAGGAGATCCTCGAAAACTACACCAGCGAAACCCGCCTGAGCGACTCGCCGGCCGACGAAATTGTACACCTGCTGCTGCAACACGACATCATCAACATCATTGTGGGAACCCGCATCAACTGGGCGCATCAGGACCCCGACCAGCCGGTTGAACTTGAAATCCGGAAAGTGGTTGTCAAACGGATCATCAAACTGCTGGAGGAAAAGTTCTTCAAAGAGGTGCGGGCTGATTTTGTGTAGCACCGGCCAACCGGCCCGCTTTTCAACTGATTTTCGTCCGAAGAAGCGAGGTTTTTTTTCACCGTATACCGCACAAACTGTCTGAAAAACACCGTAATTTTCAATAAAAATATCACTCACAAAAAGGAACGGTTTGCGCATGCAGCTGCTGTCAGCCCGACAGCTCCTGCCGCCGGATATCAGAAAAATTCGCAACAAAAGATTTTAAAATAAAACGACGCCACCATGAAAAGAGAAGAATTCCAGGAACAGGCCAAACAGAAGATCGACGACATCTTCCGGAAAATCGATGAATTGGAAGTTAAAAAAGAGGCCGCTTCCGAATCGGTAAAAGAAAAGATCGGCGAACAGATCGAAGCGCTCAAGCAAAAGAAGAATGAACTCCTCGAAAAGTTTGACAACCTGAAAGAGGCCAGCGCCGAGTCGTGGGAAGACCTAAAAGAGGCC
The DNA here is from genome assembly GCA_029975525.1 of Prolixibacteraceae bacterium. GTDB lineage: Bacteria > Bacteroidota > Bacteroidia > Bacteroidales > Prolixibacteraceae > UBA1413. The sequence continues at coordinate 30,472 of JARKOX010000252.1, forward strand.
TTCACCGAAAGCACGGAGGTTTTCTGGCACAAAATCACCGGCATCAAAAAACATTTCCGGGATTAGCATAAAAAAGCCCGGCTGTTTCGGAAGCCGGGCCGGTTTGTTTTCCTGCCAATCAGATTTGCGATCCCTCTTCGGGAAGCAGGAATATTTTATTCACCTTGCTGACCGTGTTGGCATACTCCGGTTTGCCGCTCATGGTTTTCCAGTCGTCGCTCACGCGGAATTTCCCCCAGTTGGTCTCCCGCTCGGCCATGTCGCTGAACCACAACATGTACATGAGGGCAGGCATTTGCGGGCCCGCCAGAATTTTCCCAAAGAAGACCGAATGAAGCCCCACCCGGTCGAAGAGCGGCAGCTCCTCTTTGTTGAACATCAAAATCTTCCGCCGGCCGGCATCTTCGTTGTAACTTTCGTAGGTGCGCAGTTCAAACAATCCGCGTCCGGCAGCCGGCTGCCGCAGCTGCGGAATCGCATCGAAAGCTTCCAGCAGGTAGGTTTGGTAACGTTCAAAAAGCGGCTTTTCGGCCGGCAGCTGGTGATAACTTTCCGCATTTTTCTGAAAAGTTTCACTGGTAACCATCTCCTGCTGAATGGCAAAATAGTCCTGCATGTTGGGATAGGTACAAAGCACATAGAGTTTGGGGGGATCCTGCAGGCTGTATTCTGAAAAGATGCCCACCTTTCCGCCTTTGCTGTTGACAAACGGCATCAGCGCTTCGGTGAGGTATTTTTTCAACGTGGTTTTTGCTCCGCCGCCGGTGAGCTGGTAAACCCGCCATTCGTAAACCTCCTTGTTTTGAGCAGCCGCCTGTGGCCGGGCTGCCGAAGCCAGCGGGGCAAAAGCCGCTGCTGCGCCGGCAGCTACTGCCGAGCTTTTCAGAAATGATCTTCGTTTCATTGTATTCAAAAATTAAAGTTTGGTATTTAAAGTTAAGTTTTCCGGCACCGCAATTACAGATCGGAAGGCTGGGTTTCGTCCAGCTTAACATCCCGGGGCGGGACTGTCATTCCGGGAGAAAGGCGGATACGTCGTTTTCCGGCGGTGTGGATCTGCAGCAACTCATCCTCGTCGGGGCTGGCGCTGCTCCCAAAATAGAGATTGTAGGTCACGCCGATGGGCACCAGCAGACGGCAGGTTTTTCCGGGAGGGATGCGGATGTCGGTAAAATCGCAGTAGTTTTCATTGTCCCAGGTGGCATCGGTGAACATATTCACAAACAGGGTGTCGCTGGCCACACTGACCAGCCTCAGCCTTTTAAACACCTGTCCGGCCGGGAAATACCCCACATCAACTTCGGCTGCAGCCGACACCACCATTGAACCCAGTGTCAGCAGAATATCGGAAGCTACCCGGCCCGAACGTTCCGACTGCAGTTCGTGCTGCCGTTTCAGGCTCGACGCATCGTGGATGTAGCGGTAGGAACTGCAGGATGCCAGCAACACTCCAACCACCGGAATGGCAAAAAGTATCCGTTTCATAGGCTCGAAAATACGACTCTTTCCACAAAAAATGGTCCGTAAAACCAAAAAACAGGGTTATTCAGACTGTTGTCAAACAAGCAAAATTATTTTCCTGCCGGTTTTGCTACTCTGGGCAGATTACATATATTTGCGTCCGCCTGATATAACATGTTGAAACTGAAAAAATACATAACCAAAAAGAGGTTGATCAAACTGGCAGTTTTTCTGGTTATTGCCGGAGGAGCCTGGTTATTCGACTACTATCACCAGGGCAGTTCCTCTGCTGCCGGCAACATGGAACAATCAGAAGCCCCGGCCGGCGAGGCTTTCCACTATTTTTGCAGCCCCGTCAACACTTTTTCACTGAAAGCGCCCGCTTCGAAACAGGCTTTCAAAAAATTTCAGCAAAAAAATGAAACCCGTTTTATGTTGCTGCACCACAGCCAGCGCTCGTTTCACCTGTTGAAGGCTGAATCGCTGCAGCAACACGGTCCCTGCCCCCACTTTCGGAACCTCACCGTTTTCAGGGAGTGCCACGCGGCAACTCCCGACGACCAGCCCCCGCTGGCTTAACTGGCTTTTACACCTTCCGGTGCGGAGCTAAACCGCTCTGTTTCTGCAAATCCATTCAAAAAAATTAAATCATAAATTTTAAATGTTTTACCATGCAAAACAAAGGTGCCATTTTAACATTCGCCCTTCTACTTGCGGCCGTTTGTTTGTATCAGCTCACTTTCACCTGGAAAGCGCAGCAGATTGAAAAACACGCCAAAGAGTACGCCAAAGGCGATCCTACGCTGGAATACAGCTACCTCGACTCTATCTCCGGAGAGGTGGTTTACAATTTCCTTGGACTGAAAAAATTTACTTACAAAGACGTAAAAGAGCTGGAGATTAACCTCGGTCTGGACCTGAAAGGCGGGATGAACGTGACCCTGGAAGTGTCGGTAGCCGACGTAATCCGGGCCCTCTCGAACTACAGCAACGACTCAACGTTTAATGCGGCGCTGAAACGGGCCACCGAACTCCAGCGCAACAGCACGCAGGATTTTGTAACCCTGTTCGGGCAGGCGTTTAAGGAGATCGATCCCAACGCCCAACTGGCTGCAATCTTCAACACCCTGGAACTGAAAGAACGGGTAAAATTTAACTCGACCAACGACGAAGTGCTGGCGGTGATCAGAAAAGAAACCGATGCAGCCATCGACAACTCGTTCAACGTGTTGCGTACCCGTATCGACCGCTTTGGGGTTGCCCAGCCCAATATCCAGCAGCTGCAAACCCGCGGCCGCATCCTGGTGGAGCTGCCCGGTATCGACAACCCGGAGCGGGTTCGGAAACTGCTCCAGGGAACAGCGATGCTTGAATTCTGGGAAACCTACGAAAACCAGGAGGTTTACCCCTACCTGCTTCAGGCCAACCAGCGCCTCCGCGAAATAGCTTCGTCGGCTGCTGCCACTGACACCACCGCAGCAAGTCAGACTGCCGAAACCGCAGAAACTGCCGCCGCCGATTCATCGGCTACTGCCCAGTCGCTGCTCGACGAACTGAAAAGTGAAGCCCAAAAAGACTCTACCGGTCTTGACCTCGAAAACCTGGAAAATTTCCGCAAAGAGTTTCCGCTGTTTGCCGTGTTGCAACCCAGCACCGACCAGAGTGGCAACCTGTTCCCCGGACCGATTGTCGGGACAGCAGCCGCCAAAGATACCGCCAAGGTAAACGAATTCCTGGCCAAAGAACAGATCCGGAACCTGTTCCCCCGCAATATGCTTTTCCGCTGGACGGCCAACTCGATCGACAAAGGCGGCAACTACTTCCGCCTGCTTGCGCTGAAAGCGACTACCCGCGACGGGAAAGCCCCGCTTACGGGTGATGTGATTACCGATGCCCGCCAGGATTATGACCAATTCGGCGGACGCCCCGAGGTAGCCATGGCTATGAACAGCGAAGGCGCCAAAACATGGGCGCGGATGACCAAAGAAAATATTGGCAAATCCATCGCTATCGTCCTGGACGGATATGTCCGCTCCTTCCCGACGGTTCAGAATGAAATCACCGGCGGCCGTTCCAGCATTACCGGTCTGGAGAGTGTGGAAGAGGCGACTGACCTGGCCAACATCCTGAAGTCGGGTAAGATGCCTGCTCCGGCCCGTATCATGCAGGAAGAGATCGTTGGTCCTTCACTGGGTAAAGAAGCGATCGCTTCGGGGATGTACTCATTTGTCATCGCCTTCTTCCTGGTACTGGGCTACATGCTCTTCTTCTACAGCCGCAAAGCCGGTTTGGCGGCCAACCTGGCCCTGCTGGCCAACCTGTTCTTCCTGTTCGGTATCCTCGCATCGCTGGGCGCCGTACTCACCCTGCCGGGTATTGCCGGTATCGTGCTTACCATGGGGATGGCGGTCGACGCCAACGTACTGATCTTTGAAAGGGTGCAGGATGAAATCAACGCAGGTAAAAATCTGCGACTGGCAATTACCGACGGTTTCAAGAATGCCTACTCCGCCATTATCGACGGACAGGTAACCACCATTCTGACCGGTATTGTCCTCTACATCTTCGGTTCGGGTCCGATCAAAGGTTTTGCAACCACCCTGATCATCGGTATCCTCACCTCGCTGTTCACGGCGATCTTCATCACCCGCATGATTTTCGAATGGCAGCTGAAACACAACAAAAAGATCACTTTTACAGCCAAAATCACAGCCAACTGGATGCGGAACACCCGGATCAAATTCCTGGGGAACCGCAGAATTGCCTATTTCATTTCGGGTACGCTGCTTACCATTTCGCTGATCTCTTTTGCCGTCCGCGGATTCAACCTGGGGGTTGACTTCCAGGGAGGACGCACCTACACCGTCCGTTTCGACCACGAGGTAAAAGTGGGAGACGTACAGAAATCGCTGGAAACCGTTTTCGGCTCGGCTCCCGAAGTCAAAACTTTCGGATCGAACGACCAGGTACGCATCACCACCAAATACAAGGTGGAAGACATGAGCGACAATGTGGACAACGAAGTGGAACAGCTGCTCTACAAAGGGCTGACAGATGGTGGCCTGCTCAAAAGCGTCACCTACGATGACTTTGTCTCCAAATACCGGATGAGCTCGCAAAAAGTCGGGCCTACCATCTCGGACGATATTAAACGCGACGCCGTGATTGCCGTCTTCTTTGCGTTGGTAATCATCTTCCTTTACATCCTGGTACGGTTCAGCAACTGGCAGTATGGCTTGGGCGGGGTACTTTCGCTGGCTCACGACGCCATTGTAACACTGGGGATTTTCTCCCTGTTCCACGGGATACTCCCCTTCTCGCTCGAAATCGACCAGGCATTTATTGCCGCCATCCTGACGGTAATCGGGTATTCGATCAATGACACGGTGATTGTTTTCGACCGTATCCGTGAATACCTGAAAATCTATCCCAAACGGGATATCGGGGCAACGATGGACCACGCCATGAACAGCACCCTTCGCCGTACCTTAAATACGTCGCTGACCACCTGGGTGGTATTGCTGGCCATCTTCCTGTTTGGCGGCGCCAGTATCCGCGGGTTTACATTCGCCCTGCTGATCGGTATCGGTATCGGAACCTACTCGTCGCTGTTCGTCGCTACACCTATTGTATATGACGTTTACAGAAGAACTCAGAAAAAAGCAGCAAAAGCAGAATAAACTGAGCTGAAATAACAAACAGGAAACCCGGTCGCAATGGCCGGGTTTCTTTTTTGGGGTCAAATATTTTCAGAAGAAAAATCTCAGTCAGCCAAAGATGGGTTAATCTTTCCGGAAAACATAAATCAGCGAACTGCATTTGCCAGCATCGAACCAGCTGGCGATCCACGACAACTTGCCGGTGATTAATCCCCGCAAAAGCGGCGCAGAAGCGTTCCGGTATCTTTCGCTCAGCATCGAAACATAAAAAGCATCGAAGGGCATCCGCTGAATTTTTTCGAGCCGGAACCCGTGTTTCTCCCCGGCCTGGCGGATGTGCGGGATTTCGAAATGCCACAAATGACGGGGAACATCCCAGGCTGCCCAATATTCGCGGTAGTGCCGGGCATCATACGAGGCCGGATTGGGCAGCGCCACCACCAGCAGGCCGCCCAGCCGGATCAGCTCCGTCAATCTTTTCCAGGTATATTCCAGGTTTTGCAGGTGTTCCATTACATGCCAGAGGGTAACCACCTCAAAAGATTGCGCCGGCAAATCGGCCAGTTGTGCGGCCGGGAGCAGCTCCAGATTCCATTCGTCCCGGGCAAATTGCCGGGCCTGTTCGCTTTTTTCAATACCGGTAACCTGCCAGCCCCGCTGTTGCATAAACCGGAGAAAATAGCCAGTTCCGGCGCCAATATCGAGGATGGATCCCGGCTGCTGTCCCACCCTGTTTTGGATAAGCCGGTATTTCCGGACCAGCATGGTTTTTCGCACCAGATGGTAAAGCCGGTTCACCATTCCGCGCGAGGTATCGGAATGCGAGATGTAACGCTCCGACTGGTAATAGGGGCCGATCTCATCTTCATCGGGAGCGCCGGCGGTAATTTTCAATCCGCAGTCCGTACATCTTTTGATCAGAAAAGTTTCGCCCGAAACAAAATGGTCGGTACAGGAGAGAAACGGTTCAAACCGGCTGCCTCCGCAAACCGGGCAAGATGTTGTCTCAACTATTTTCATGCTGGTTTTTCGTAAGTTTTATGTTGGATTCCCCGGTTATTTAATTCCAAACCGGGCATTGATCTGGTAACTCAATTTAATCTTTTTCAACTGGTCGACGCTCTGCTCTTCAGCCATGGACTCCATCTGGACGCTCCGCATCATCATTCCGGCGTTCATCGGCATCACATAACGGTTTTCCATGGTTTCGGAAACCGACAGCACCGGACCGGGTTGTTCGCCGATACTCTGCAACAGGTAAGCTGCTTTTTCACGGGCATTTTGCAAGGCTTTGATACGCACCTCTTTTTCATACGCGTCAATCTGGGTATTCCGCATTTCCGAGATGTACATATTTTTGAAGCCTTTGGTGTCGGCCAGTTTGGCCAGTTCGTTTACCTTGGCAAAATCGGAAAGGGTAACTTCCAGCTGTTTGCTGATCAGAAAATCTTTACCGCGTTGCCGCCAGAAATTTCCCATCCCGCGAACGACAATCTGCTCTTTGCTGATCCCCGCTTTTTCGATGGCTTTAATCAGCTCATTTTCGATTTGCGAAATCGGCACTTTGGTGCGAAAATCTTTTTCGTCGGCACGTTTCTGAAACTCCTCTTTCCAGTACTCTTCGATGCCGATAACCAGGACAAATTCGTCGGGGTCAATTTCGAGTTCAGCTTTTCCGGAAACTTCGATGTAGCG
>JARKOX010000268.1 GCA_029975525.1 Prolixibacteraceae bacterium
ACCGAAATTTTTGCCTCTTTCAGGTTCGCTTCCGACTCGGGCACAATGGTGTATTCCATCGTGGTGTTGTTTTTCCGGTTCTTGATCGTCACCTTGTTCAGGATCTGAACCTGCGAGGTATCAATTTTGGATTCGTCGAGAATGCGGGCATTGGCAATTTTTCCCTGCAAGTCGGCAATTTTGGCTTCAAGCAATCCCTGCGCATCTTTTGCGGCATCGTATTCGGCATTTTCCGAGATGTCGCCTTTTTCGATGGCCTCTCCAATTTGCTTCGAAATTTTGGGGCGCTCAACCGTTATCAGGAACTCGAGCTCTTCCCTCAATTTTTTCAACCCTTTTTGGGTAAGATAGGTTCGTGACATATCTTTTTCTCCTCTATTTTTTATCTATTCATACATAAAAAAATAGAAAGAACCCCGTATTCCAGGACTCTTCCTGTGCACAAAATTAATTAATTTTCTGAATATTAAAAGCTATCCGCGAAAAAACCCTTTCACCTGGTTTTTCCGAATCAGAAATATTTTGGATTTAAAACCTCGGTATAAACAACCGCTTTCCGCAGCGAAAAATCACCCAGCGCCGAATAGATCTCCTGCCCTTCGGTCTCCGGCTGGTCATGGTCAATTTCCGAAAGGTATTCAATGACGACTTCATTTCGGCTCCCCTCTTCCTCGGGTTTATAAACCGCCTGTTCCGGCTTTGCCGGCTGCACATACGGGGTGTCGGGATAGTCGCTCACCTCTTCGCCGGGCCATTTTTCGGCATCGGTATGATCGGGGCCCAAAACGGCCTGCCAAAAATCGGGTTCCGGAGTTGTTGCACCCGACATCTGCTGCTCCTTCTTCTTCTTGATCTGGCTGGCTGCTGCCACCACGGTCAGTAAAAGGGTCAGTATGATTACAACAATATCGTCCATAACAACTCAGTTTTTTCAGCTTCTTCGCGAAATAATTTCTTTAGTTTTGCAGTTCTAGGTTATAAAGATAGCAAAAATGAGATTTCAGGCAGAAAATGGGGGTAAGATTTTGGGATTGCTGTTGTTTTTCCTGCTCTCTTCGGTTTCGTGCGACAAAGAGCAAAACAGCATTATTCCTTACGTACCTGTTTCAATTTCACTGAACCTGAACATCTACAATGAGCTGAGCGTTCCGGGCAATTCAATCTTTTTGCCGGGACCCGGTTTTGCCGGAATAATTGTTTACTGCGAAATGCCTGGCAGTTACACCGCCTACGATGCGGCCTGCACCTACGAAATCAGCCCGACCTGCCGCGTGGTAAACGATGGCGTACAAGGGACCTGCTCCTGCTGCGGATCGCAGTTTATCCTGATGGGGGGCGGGTATCCCACCAAAGGGCCGGCCGCCAAACCGCTTCAGCAATACCACACCTCGGTCGTCAACGGCTCGCTGCGCATTTACAACTGAAACGGAAATCTTCCGAAAAATACGAAGAGCCTGCCGTTAACTGACGACAGGCTCTTTCGTCGTACGAAATATTCAATCAGTAACGATAGTGTTCCGGTTTGAACGGCCCCTCTTTCGGCACTCCGATGTAAGCCGCCTGGTCGTCGGTCAGGGTGGTAAGTTTGACCCCCAGCTGTTCGAGATGGAGACGGGCGACCTCTTCATCCAGCTTTTTGGAGAGCCGGTACACGCCCACCTCGTAATTGTTTTTCCAAAGATCTATTTGCGCCAGCGTTTGGTTGGTAAACGAATTGCTCATTACAAACGACGGATGGCCGGTGGCACATCCCAGATTTACCAGCCGCCCTTCGGCCAGCAGGAAAATGCTGTGTCCATCTTCGAAGGTGTATTTGTCTACCTGGGGTTTGATGTTGGTTTTCCGCACTCCCGGACATCTCTCCAAACGCAACACCTGAATCTCATTATCGAAATGGCCAATGTTGCAAACAATCGCCTGGTCTCTCATTTGCTGAATGTGTTCGAGCGTAATCACATCGCGGTTGCCGGTGGTTGTTACAAAAATGTTCCCTTCCTCCAGCGCTTCCTCCATTGTTTTCACCTCGAATCCCTCCATTGCAGCCTGCAGGGCGCAGATCGGATCGATTTCGGTGACAATCACCCGGGCGCCGTAGCCGCGCATCGAACGGGCACACCCTTTTCCCACGTCGCCGTAACCGGCCACAACCACTACTTTTCCGGCGATCATCACATCGGTTGCCCGTTTGATCCCATCGGCAAGCGATTCGCGGCAACCATACAGGTTGTCAAATTTCGATTTGGTTACCGAATCATTAACATTGATTGCCGGGAACAACAGCTTTCCTTCCTCCTGCATT
>JARKOX010000273.1 GCA_029975525.1 Prolixibacteraceae bacterium
CGGTTCGGGCCAGGTAAAAGGCGCCATTGAAGCGATCGACTTTGAAAAAAACACCATCGTAAAAGGGATGAACGCCTGGTATGACGAAAAAACAGACGCTGCCTTTGTCACCGATTCGGCCGTTTTTATCCTGTTCGACAAGAACGATTCGCTCTACCTGCATGCCGACACCTTACGAACCATTCCCGATACGCTGAAAGATGAAAAGATTATTCAGGCCTACTTCGGCGTCCGCTTTTACCGCAGCGACCTGCAGGGAAAATGTGATTCGCTGGTCTATTTCACCCGCGATTCCACCGTACAGTTTTTCCGGGAGCCCGTCCTTTGGTCTGAAAACCACCAGCTGCGCGCCCATTTCATCGAAATGAAGTCAAACGCCGACACCCCCGACGAAGTCCGGCTCATCCGGGATTCTTATATTGTCTCGAAGCAGGATTCGCTGATGTACGACCAGATCAAAGGAAAGAACATGACCGGCTATGTGATCGAAAACAAACTCGACCGCATCGATGTGGACGGGAACGGGCAGGCGCTCTATTACGCCAACGACAAAGGAAAAATCATTGGGCTAAACCGCTCGGAAAGCGCCAAGATCAACATCTGGTTTCGTGAAGGAAAAATCTTCCGGATCAATTTTCTTTCGCAGCCCGAGGGAAAGCTCACCCCGCTCGAGCAGGTCACCAATGAAGAGAGGCGGCTGAGCGGCTTCGAATGGAAAGAGCTTCTGCGCCCGGCTTCGAAAGACGACATCTACCGCAAACCGTAAAAAAGCCTTCGGTCCACTTTTAAATCTGCTAAACCTGAAGACATGTTAAACCGGCGTGACTTTCTCAGAAACACCCTTTCGGCAAGCCTGCTTCCCTTAATGCTTCCCGGCATGGAGATGCCGGCTGCCGGCCCAAAAGATTTTCCCTATCCGGCGGCGCTGAACACCCGTTTTTGCCGGTCGCTGAAGCCGGTCGGACGAATTCTGGAACTCGAAGGATGGTACGTTTGGTGTAACTCGCCAATTTTCGCTCCCGATGGCATGGTGCATCTCTTCTTTTCGCGATGGCCGGAGAAATTCGGGATGGGCGGCTGGATCAGCCGCTGCGAAATTGCACACGCCGTAGCCCAACGTCCGGAAGGACCTTATGAAGTGCAGGGAACGGTGCTGGCCCCGCGCCCGGGTAGTTTCGATGCAACCACCTGTCACAATCCGCACATTCAGTTTGTCGATGGCCGCTACTGCCTTTTCTACATGGGCAACAGCAACGGGAAGACCAATACCAAACGGATCGGCCTGGCCGTCTCCGATTCGCTCTGGGGCCCCTGGGAACGAAGCGATACTCCCCTGCTTGAAGCCGGTCAGCCCGGCGAGTGGGACGACCACTGCACCACCAACCCCGCTTTTATAAAAACTCCCGACGAAAAATATCTTCTCTACTACAAATCGTGGAACAGCGCCGAATATGAAAATGCCCCTGCCGGCAGTGCGATCCGCGGAAACCGGAAATACGGACTGGCCATCGCCGACCAGGTGACCGGCCCGTACCACAAATATGAAAGAAACCCGGTCATCGATTTTTCGTCGCGGGGCAAAAATGAACAGCTGGAGGACGCTTTCCTCTGGTTTCAAAGCGGGAAATTCAACCTGCTGGCCCGCGACATGGGATTTTACGACCATGCCGCCGGACTGCTGCTCGAATCGAAAAACGGCCTGCAATGGAGCAACCCCAAAATTGCCTGGCTCGGCGCTGAACATTACCTCGAACAGCCACCGGCCCCCTCACACCTGAAACGGTACGGTCGTTTCGAAAGGCCCCAGCTTCTGATGAAAAACGGAAAACCCGCCTGGCTCTTCACCACCACGCAGGGCGGGAAATACCAGACCGCATCAGGATTCGTCTTCAAAGTTGGCTGAAAATATTCCACTCCGCCTGCGCAACCAGCCCCCGCCTTTCAACGCCCGATTCCGCCGCCGGCAGTTCGGCGGTCAGGCTATTGATCCCTCATTTTTAACCCGACTTTTATTCTTTTTGGGAAAACAATTCCATTTCAGGAAACACTCTTATTCCTGGCACAACCAAAACACCCTCATTGTCAGAAACATATATTTTATGGCATTCAGATTGACTATCTGTTGGCACAAGACGCTTTTAAAAAATTTACAAACAATTTAAACATAAACGACAATGAAAACTTTGTTATCTACTTTTGCAGCCTTTGTGATTTTTTTCTCTGTTGGTAACACTTTTGCCCAGGTAGCCGGGAAAAAACTGACCACCGACCACACCGTTACCCTTAAAGTTCCGAGTGTGGCCATGGTTGATCTGGCCGGCAGCAACCTGAACTTTGACCTGGAAGCCACTGCCCCGCAGTTTGCCGGCGAAGCAATCGGGGTGAGCGCGACCAACAGCAATGCCTGGCTGAATTACTCCTCCGTTATTACCGAAAACAACACCCGCTCGGTGAAAGCACAACTGTCGGCCAGCCTGCCCGCAGGAATTTCCCTGAAAGTAAATGCTGCAGCCGACAATGGCACAGGCAACGGACAGATCGGCACATCAACCGGCGTTCAGACGCTTTCGGACAGCCAGGCAAAAGTGGTGGTGAACAACATCGGGAGCTGTTACACCGGCAAAGGTTCGGAAAACGGCCACCAGCTCACCTACACGCTGGAGCTGAACCACAGCGGCTATGCCACCCTGAGAGAAGCCAGCCACGCTGTAAAAGTTACCTACACCATCAGCGAAGATTAAAAAAAGGGATATATCACACCAGGGAAGTCCCGTTGCTGCATCCGGCAACGGGCTTTTTTTATTGCGGAAACGACCGAAAGACAATCGTTGGAAGATCAGCTGCCGCACTTCGTCGGAGGATTCCGGCCTTTCACCTATTTCTCCGGAAGAAAAGCCAAAAACCAAAACGCCGTCCGAGGATAATCGGCAGAAACAATGTAATTTTCCACCCGGAAAACATTCAACCCAAAAATTCAAACATGGAATTGTTTACAGCAAAGAACGTAGTAAAAGTTTACGGTACCACACGGGCACTGAGTAACGTAAGCATTTCGGTACAGCGGGGATCAATTTTCGGCTTGCTGGGTCCCAACGGCGCCGGAAAAACCACCCTGATCCGGATCATCAACCAGATCACAGCCCCCGACAGCGGCGAAATCCTGCTCGAAGGGCGTAGAATGAAATTTTCAGACATTGGACGGATCGGTTATCTCCCCGAAGAACGCGGCTTATACAAAAAAATGAAGATCGGGGAACAGGCCCTCTACCTGGCACAGCTCAAAGGACTGAGCCACTCCGAGGCGCTGCGCAACCTGAAATACTGGTTTGAAAAATTTGACATCGGTGCGTGGTGGGAGAAAAAAGTGGAGGAACTCTCGAAAGGGATGCAGCAAAAAGTTCAGTTTATCACCACGGTGGTACACAAACCCCAGCTACTCATTTTCGACGAACCGTTCAGCGGATTTGACCCGATCAACACCAACTTGCTAAAACAGGAGATCCTGAACCTGCGCGACCAGGGAGCGACCATCATCTTTTCGACCCACAACATGTCGTCGGTGGAAGAGCTTTGCGACCACATTGCGCTGATCAACCGGTCCAAAAAAATCCTCGACGGCCCGATTACAGAAGTGAAGGAGCAACACAAATCAAACATCTTCGAAATTTCGTACCGCGGCAATTTCGACCAGGTGCAGCGGTCGCTCAACCACACCTATAAAATCCTGGAACACACCGAAAGTGCCAGCGGAAACACCCTGCGGATTCAACACCTCGCCGGTCATCCCGGCAACGAACTGATCCGGGGGCTGCTGCCGGTTGCCGAAATCACCTCGTTCCACGAAGTGATCCCCAGCATGAACGATGTATTTATCAAAGTTGTTGAAAACTACAATGCCCAATCCAATAAACCATGAATAAATCATTTCTGATTCTCAAGCGCGAATACCTGACCCGGGTAACCAAAAAATCTTTTCTCGTCACCACCCTGCTGGTTCCCATTTTTATGGGCGCCATCATGATTGTGCCAGCCTGGCTGGCCACCCGCGACGACAAACAGGAACGCACGATTGCCGTGTACGACGAATCGTCGCTTTTTCTCGACCAGCTAAACCAGGAAGGGTACACCAAATATCACTTTGTAGAGCGGGAAAAATATCTGACCCTGAAAGAAAATCTGGCGGGCAGCGAATACTACGCCCTGCTTTACATTCCGGAAAATATCTACACCACCAGTTCGGCGCAGCTCACCTCGCCCAAACAGATCCCGTTTGAACTCACCGAGCAGATCGAGCGGAAGCTGAGCCAGGTGATTGAAACCGACAAGCGGCAAAAGGTGATCAGCGAGAGCGGGGTCCCCGACCTGGAGGCCAAACTGGCTGCTACCCGCACCCGCGTATCGGTGAACACGCTGAAAGTCACCGAAACCGGCGAAGAGAAAAAAAGCTCGTCGATGGTTGCCTTTGGCGCCAGCTACATCATGGGGTTTCTGATCTACTTTTTCGTGTTCATGTATGGGGCGATGGTGATGCGCAGCGTGATGGAGGAGAAAAAGAGCCGGATCGTGGAAGTGATCATCTCGTCGGTCAAACCATTCCAGCTGATGTTTGGAAAGATTGTAGGTACCGCCCTGGTGGGACTTACCCAGGTGGCCATCTGGATTGTGCTGGGCGGAACAATCATTGGCGTGCTCCAGGGATTTATGACGCCTGAAGCGACGCAGGAGATGGGACAGAACCTCATGCAGTCGCAGCCCGGAATCGCCCAGCAGACCGCCAACGTCGAACCCAACCAGATCGCCGAAGTGCTCGAGATGATCGGCAACCTGAACCTGCCCCTGATCCTCTTCTCTTTTGTCTTTTACTTCCTGGGCGGCTATCTGCTCTACAGCTCGCTGATGGGAGCCGTGGGGGCAGCGGTGGACAACGAAGAAGACACCCAGCAGCTGGTCTTCCCGGTAACCTTCCCGCTCATCCTCTCGATCATCCTGCTCTTCCCGATCGCCAAAAATCCGGAAGGCTCCATCGCTTTCTGGGCCTCGGTGATCCCATTTACATCGCCGGTTTGTATGCTGGCCCGGATTCCCTATGGAATTCCGGCCTGGGAACTGCTGCTCTCCATGTTCCTGCTGACGCTTACCACCATCGGGGCAATTTGGGTCGCCGCCCGCATTTACCGCACCGGCATTTTGATGTATGGAAAAAAAGTGACGCTGAAAGAGCTGTTCAAATGGCTCACCTACAAAAGCTGATTTTTCAGTAGAATCAATAACCGAAGCGGGTATCTGAGAAGAATAATAAACTTCAGGATACCCGCTTCTGCATTTCTCTTCCTCAAAATAAAAACGGGACAAACATCCGGGTTCTTTTCATATAAGCAGAATAGCGCGGGCCGAAATAGTCCAGGCACTCCTGCTCATCTTTCCGGGCGGTAAGATACATCAGCAGAGAGGCCGGCAAAACGGCGCCCAGCAAGGCCGGTTCCGGATTTTTGAAATAGATGCCCCACGCCAGAAAAAGCAACGAAGCGTACATCGGATGGCGGATGTAGCGATAAATCCCGCTTTCAATCAATTCCGAAGTTTTTTCAAACGAAAAAAGCTGATCGTCCTGGCGGGGTTGCTGTTTGCGGCGGGCCTGCAAAAATACCGGCAGTCCGGCGGCCAGCAGAACCAGCGACCACACCAGCAAAATCCACGAAACCAGCTGGTGGAGCGCCAGCGGATGGATGAACCAAAACCGGATATTGACCACCAACAACCCCAAAATACACTCCCACGCCCAAAAACGGTAGAACCCGTGACTGCCCGTCTTCAGCAGCGACCTGCGTGAAATCAACGCAAGCACTCCGCTCAGCACCCCAAAAACAATCCACTTTTCCATAATTTTTTATCTTCGGAAAAACCAACCGGTATTGTCCGCCATTACAAGCCAATACCGCTCATTCCTTCGGATTGTTACAGGCACCTCCTGTTTTTTTACCGTGCAGCAGATTTTCCCGGTCTTGCGCGCCGGTGTGTACCGATTGGCGTCAATAGATTTTCCCGTGTTTCAGACAAAGCTCGATAAACTTTTTCACCCGTTCGGGCTTCACATCATTTTGAATAATGTGGGCCGGCGCAATCAGGTAACCACCCGCTTTGCCCAGAATGGTGATCTTTTCTATGATATCTTTCTCCAGCTCTTCGTCGGTGCCGTTCGGCAGTAACTCCTGCTGATCGATGGCGCCCCAAAAGGCGAACCGGCTGCCGAAGTTCTTTTTCATATCAGCCGGCAGATGGCCGGGAACGCCGGGCTGCACCGGGTTGAACACTTCAAAGCCGATCTCGCGGATGTCATCCAGCAGGTCGGCCACAGCGCCGTCGCAGTGCAGAATCGGGATGATGTCGGGACGGGCTGCCTTAAACCGATCGATCATCCGTTTGTAGTGCGGTTTCAGCTGTTCCCGAAAGGTTTCGGGAGGAATGAGGAGGCTGGTTTGGGTGCCAAAATCGTCGCCAAACCAGAGGGCATCCACGCCGCGCTCAATCAGCTGCAGTCCGATCCGGGTCTGAAACTCGGCGCAGGCTTCAAAAAGCGGAACCACATATTCGGTCTCCAGCATCATGTCCACCAGCATTTTCTCCATTCCAACCAGTTGATGGGCCAGCGAAAAAACAGTCACTTCGATGTCGCCAATAACCAGGTAATCGTCGTGAAACTTCCGGATCAGGTTTTCGGCGTCGCGGTAGCGGCCCGGAGCCAGCGGATCAGGAAACTGAAATGCGTCGATATCGGCTTTGGTTTCGGCATGCGCCAGCGGATATTCCACCACTTCGACATAGATATCGCCCTGCCGCATCTTCATCCCATACTCGTTCAGCCAGCGCCCCTGCGCATCTTTAATGATCCGGTAATCATCAGAAACCGAAGCGCCGGTAACCACCACATCACTCCCCATGGCAACCCGCAGTTCATTGGCACTGATCCGGTAGGTGACATCCTCATACAGATTTTCCGTATAATTTACCTCGACGCCCAGCTCCTTGCCAAAATGGTCGGCCAGCTGGCGGCACAGGTCGAATTGAACCGGGACCCGGTCGGGTAGCCCCGGCAAACGTTTGAAAGCTTTTAAAACTCGTTCTCTTGGTTTCATTGGTACAGCTATTTTTGAACAGGTTAATTTTCAGATGGATGGATCCCCCACTTCTTGTTTGGCCGACTGCTCATTTCGAAAACCAGCTCTCCGCCATCCAAAATTTCACGATTCTGAAGAAGACTGGCCGTCAGCGCTTTTCCGTTCAGCGTTGCCGACCGGATGTAAATATTTTTTGCAGAAAGATTGTTGACTTTTATCTTCAGTGTTTTTCCTCCGGAGAGTTCAATTTTTGCCTCATCCACCGAGGGAGAACCAATCGCATACTCTCCCGAGCCGGGACAAACCGGATAAAATCCGAGCGATGAAAAAATATACCAGGCCGACATCTGGCCGCAATCGTCGTTACCACAAAGGCCATCGGGCCTGTTCCGATACATGGAATTTACAATCTGATGAATACGCTCCTGGGTTTTCCAGGGTTTACCGGCCCAGTTGTAGAGATAAGGCACGTGGTGACTGGGTTCGTTTCCGTGCACATAGCAACCGATCAGCCCTTCGCGGGTGATATCTTCGGTCTCCGCAAAATAGTTGTCGGGCAGGTACATGGTAAACAGCGAGTCGAGGTGATCGCAAAAACGGTTGTTGCCGCCCATCTTCCGGATGAGTTCCGGGATATCGTGCGGTACATACAGTGAGTAGTTCCACGCGTTGCCCTCGATAAAGCCTTCGTTGGCGGTGTGCAGCGGATCAAACGGAGTCTTCCAGTTGCCTTTGCTGTCTTTGGCGCCGACAAAACCGGTTTGTTCGTTGAACAGGTTTTTCCAGTTACCGGCCCGTTTTTCGAAGAGGGCGGCCAGTTCCGTTTCGCCCAGCGTACGGGCAAACCGAGCGATGGTCCAGTCGTCGTAAGCATATTCCAGGGTCATGGACGATCCAACGGCATTTTTTTCGTAGGGCACATACCCCAGCGACATATAATCGGGAAGATTCCCGTAGGTTTTGCTGGTAGCCGATGCAACACAGGCCTGCAGCGCATGTTGGGCATCGAACCCACGGATGCCGTTCATCCAGGCGTCAACAATCACCGGTACGGCGTGGTAGCCGATCATACACCAGTTTTCGTTTCCGAAGTGGCTCCAAACCGGGAGCACCCGGTGTACGCTCTGGTCGTAGTGCGCCAGCATTGAACGGACCATATCCGAAGTCCGTTCGGGCTGAATCAGGGTAAAAAGCGGATGCAGCGCACGGTATGTGTCCCACAGCGAAAACACCGTATAATTGACAAATCCGCCGGCCTGGTGAATATTGTGGTCCAGTCCGCGGTAGCGCCCATCCACATCCATATATTGAACCGGGTTGATAAAGGTGTGGTAGAGCGAGGTGTAGAAGGTCGTCTTCTTTTCGGGTGAAGCGCTGATGGTAATCCGCTTCAGTTCATTCTGCCATTGGGCTTTGGCTGCTGCCTTCACCTTTTCAAAATCGAAATGGGGAACCTCGGCGCGAAGGTTTTTCAGGGCGCCTTCGGTGCTGACCGCCGAGAGGGCAAACTTGATCCGGATTTGCTCACCTTCGGCAGTTGAAAAATCGAAATGGGCTTTCAGGTTTTTCCCGGCCATTTCCGGAAAATTGTGCTCCTGGTCAAATTTTCGCCAGAAACCTTTATAAACGAGCTCCTCCTCATTTTTCCCGCCGTAACTTTTGATCGGTTTCGAAAAAATCATGGCAAAATAGAGATAGTTGGTACGGGCCCATCCGCGGGTGATGCGGTAGCCGGTCACCAGCGTGTCGTTCTCCACACGCAGGTACGACCAGAGCACTTTCCCGTCGTAGTTGTAAATGCCGTGATTCAAATCGAGAATAATGTGCGCCTCTTCGCTCTGCGGAAAAGTATATTGATGAAATCCGACATGGGTGGTGGCGGTCAGTTCAGCCCCGATCTGGTAATCTTCCAGCCGGACGCGGTAATAGCCCGGCGTGGCGGTTTCGGTTTCGTGTTTGAAACGCGACCGGTAACCGCTTTCGGGGTTGCTGGCTGTTCCGGGGTTAAGCTGCAGCTTCCCGACGGTGGGCATCACCAGGAAATCGCCCAGGTCGGAGTGGCCGGTGCCGCTGAAATGGGTGTGGCTGAACCCGACAATCGTCGGATCATCATACTGGTAACCGGCGCAGTAGCGGTAAACGCTCCCGGTGTATTTACCGTCAACAGCATACGGGATCGTATCGGTATCGGGACTTAACTGCACCATTCCGAACGGGACACACGCCCCCGGAAAGACATGCCCCATCTCCCGGGTTCCAATCAACGGATCGACATAACGGGTCAGATCTTCTTCCTGCCCCTGGGCCGGCAAAGCACAAACTGCCAGAGAAAAAACCGCGGCCAGCGCCATCTTTTTACTATTCCAACACATGTCAATTAATTTCTTTTAAACTTTATTTCTGAAGAGTTATCCCGGCGGAAACTGCTTGCGGAATTTTCCGTCAGCAATTTCCGCAAGGAACAAAGATCTTTTTATCCCATTACTGATTTTTCAACATCAGTTTCAGGCCGGCAACATTTTTACAACGGAGCACCGTCACATTCCCGGACGCGCGGTCGGCTGTTAACTCCGCTCCGGCTGTTTCGAAGTAGCCGTCGCTCAGCCGGACGTCATTGCAGCCCGATAGAACCAGCCCTTTTGAACCTTCCCGGGCGGTACTCTTCACCGTCACCTGGCTAACCGACAACTCCTTACAACCGGTAAACTCCAGCACGTTTCCGCAGGCCTGGAGCAGGTTAAGCTGGTCGAAGAGCAGATTGCTGCAATCGTGCATGGCAATCAGCGCGGGGCCGGGCTGCAGGGCGGTTCCGGGCAGATACCCCTTCCGGACCTGGCCGGTAATCTGCTCAAAAAGGGCGGCCCCCTGACCTTCAATCACCCCTTTTCCGGTGATGCCGATGTTTTGCTGGCCATCGGCCACCACCAGCGCCGGGTTGCCCTTCACGCCGAAATAGTCGTGCACCGAGGTGGTACCAACCAACACCGCCCCTTCTTCGAGCTGAAGGGTTACGTTCGACTTCAACTCGACCGTCCCGGTCAGATAACGACCCACGTAAAAGACCAGTCTACCGCCGCCGTTTTCACTAATAAAATCGATCGCCTTTTGTATCGAGCCGGTGTTCAGGGTAACGCCGTCAGACCTGACGCCAAACAGGGAGGCTTTGTAATCTTTTGACCAAACAGCCAGTGTACCAAACACCAGCAGGATCAGCAGGAATATCTTTTTCGGATTCATCATGTTCCATTTAAATTTAACGTGTTATTCGACAACCACATGGCTGGATTTCTGATAAAAGAGCTGCGCTTTCCCGGCGCTTTCCGGCTCCTTGTACTGCATCCCGCGGAATGATGCGCCCTTCACATCGTCCATCACAATGGCGGGGCGGTAATCTTTTTTCTCTGCCGTCAGGATAACATTTTCAAATTCAATTTCTTCGGCATGACGAATATAAAATCCCCAGGCCGGAAGTTCTTTAAACTGTGAAAACTCGGGATAGGCCGTCCTCATCTCCGGAATACTGTCGAGCTCGGCAGGTGTGAGCCCGCGCCGGGCATACAACGGATTTCCCGCGCCGGGATAGACAATCTCAATATTTTTGAGCTTCACATTCCGGATTTTATACTCGGGCAACCCGACAATACTGGCCGGCGAAATGTTCCGGGGCAGATCTTCGACCG
>JARKOX010000279.1 GCA_029975525.1 Prolixibacteraceae bacterium
CCCGAAAAGCGGAACCGGTTAAATTTTGTATTGGCGGAAATGTTGGTGGGCATGTCGAGGGCTTTGCTTCCCTTGTGGTAAATGCGTACCCTCCTTTTTTGAATCCAGATGATGACGTGGTTGATTTTCTCTTTTTCAACCATGGCTGTTTCCGACTCCCCTTCCAGCCAGTCGCTCTGGTCCACGTTGTTGTATCCTTTGGTTGCCCACCGGTCGGCATCTAAGGTGATGTGTAACCCTTTGTCGCCGGGGTAAAGGGCATTGTCAACTTCGGCGGGAGAGGCATCTTCATACAAGGTCAGTGTAATTCCGTACTGGTACACCTCATCCGGAATGATGTCGAACTCCACAATAAAATTATCGGGAAAATCGATGTTTTTCGGGAAGCAGTAAACCGCATCCGCCCCATTCAGGTGAAACCAGTTTCCGGCGGCCAGGTTGAGGGTTTTCACTTCGCCGCTGCCGTTGGTAGTCCAGAGAGCCGGAAAATCGCCGATGGCATCCTGTGAAAAGTCTTCAAAAAAGAGGATCTTGTCGCCCGGAACAAAATCATATTTCGAGAAAGACTGGAGTTTGTCCTGCGGTTGGGCGGCATTTCCTGCGCCCGGCACTGACCGCTCCTCCTGTTCAGCCTCCCCGCCGGTAGCCGGTTCTTCCCCGGCCTGTTTCTTCTTTTTAAAAAGATTGCCAACCCCCTCTTCAATTTTGTTCAGTCCCCGGTCGATCCCTTCGTCCACCCGTTGATCAGCACGGCTGTTGGTTTGATTTTTTACTTTCTCACCTATTCGAAGCTGGGCAAACGACGGAATAACAAACAAAATCCCCAGCAAAAGGCAGATCAATTTAGCGGTTTTCATAATATCAGGATTTAAAGTTGATACAATTGGTTTTTGTCGGATAAACATACGACAGTTAAAAGGAGAAAAATTGTAAAAAACGGCCACCTCCTAAAGTATTTAACATCGGTTGGCAGCCACCTCCAGCAACCGATTTTTCAGGATGGGCAGGCGCCCGGAAACAATATTTTCTCTCCAAACAGCAAACCGAACCGTCTCCCTTTTTGAAAGCCCAGACAGAGAAAGCGGCCAGCAATCAATTCAACAGCGCCGCAACGCCTGATGAACGCTTTGCCAAAACAACAAACCTTTCTTGCTTCATTTTTTTGACAATCAACCAATTATTTATCAAACCGAAATCCATAACTTGCAGTGGTTTGTCACTTTTTCGGCAAACTCAACCAAGTTCATTCCACAGACAAAATTGTTGAACTAAACAAATTAATTATGAAACAGCTTCTCCTTTTGATGATGGTAATGGTAGGCCTGTTTGCCTGCCAGCCGACAGAACAAAAAGCACCGCTGATCCCGCTCGAAGATTTCTTTCGGAATCCGGAAAAAACAGCCTTCCGGCTCTCTCCCAACGGCGAATATTTCAGTTACCTGGCGCCCTGGGAGTCGCGGCTGAACGTGTTTGTCCAGAAAGTCGGAGCCGATTCGGCTGTCCGGATCACCTCGGAAACGGCCCGCGACATTGCCGGCTACCTTTGGAAAGGCAATAACCGCATCCTGTTTCTGAAAGATACCGGCGGCGATGAAAATTTCCAGCTTTACGGAGTTAATATTGACGGCTCTGACCTGAAAGGGTTGACCGTTTTCGAGAAAGTCCGGACCGACCTGATCGACGACCTGGAAGAGAACGACAGTGAAGTGATTGTTGGCCTCAATAAACGAAATGCCACCGTTTTTGATCCCTACCGCCTCAATGTACTCACCGGCGAGATGACGATGCTGGCCGAAAATCCGGGGAATATTGTGGGCTGGATGACCGATCACGACGGTAAACTGCGGCTGGCCTTTGTTTCGGATGGGGTGAACCAAACCATCCTCTACCGCGACACCGAAGCGGAATCTTTCCGGCCGGTGCTGACAACCAGTTTCAAGGAAACCGTTGCCCCGTATCTGTTCACATTCGACAACCAAAAACTGATTGCCGCCTCAAACCTGGGACGCGACAAAACCGCGCTGGTCATTTTTGATGTGGCCAACGGAAAAGAAGAACAACTCCTCTTTGAGACCCAGGAGGCCGATATCGAAGGCGTTCAGTATTCGAAAAAAGACAAAAAACTGCTTTCGGTTTCCTGGTACACCGACCTGGAAAAAGAACATTTTTTTGACGCCGATGCCGAAACGATGAAAAAATCGCTGCAGGAAAAACTGCCCGGCTACCTGGTTTTCATTGGCAGCCACAACAAGGCCGAAGACAAGTTTATGATCCGCACATACAGCGACAAAAGCCGCGGCGCTTACTATTTCTATGATAAAACAACAGGAGCGCTTACCAAACTGGCCGATCTCAGCCCGTGGCTCAACGAAAAGGAGCTTTGCGACATGAAGCCCATCTCCTACACCTCGCGCGACGGGCTGACCATCCAGGGGTATCTCACCCTGCCCAAAGGCTACAAACCTGAAAAACTGCCGGTGGTAATCAACCCGCACGGCGGACCGTGGGCACGCGATTACTGGGGATTTAACCCCGAGGTGCAGTTTCTGGCCAACAACGGCTACGCGGTTCTGCAAATGAACTTCCGCGGCTCAACCGGATTTGGAAAAGCTTTCTGGGAATCTTCCTTCAAACAGTGGGGACGCACCATGCAGGATGACATTACCGACGGCGTAAAATGGCTCATCGCCCAGGGAATCGCCGATTCCTCTCGGATAGCCATTTACGGCGGCAGCTACGGCGGTTACGCCACCCTGGCCGGGCTAACCCTCACCCCCGACCTGTATGCGGCCGGTGTTGACTATGTGGGGGTTTCCAACATGTTCACCTTTATGAACACCATTCCGCCCTACTGGGAACCGCTCCGCGACATGTTTTATGAGATGGTGGGCAATCCCAAAAGCGACAGCCTTTTACTGGCTGAAGTCTCGCCCGTTTACCATGTGGATAAAATCAAAGCCCCGCTCTTTGTGGCACAGGGCGCCAACGACCCGCGGGTGAACAAAGCCGAGTCGGACCAGATTGTGGAGGCCCTGAAAGCCCGTGGCATTGACGTGGAATACATGGTGAAAGACAACGAAGGACACGGATTCCATAACGAAGAAAACCGTTTCGACTTTTACCGCGCAATGATTGCCTTCCTGGACAAAAAGCTCAAACCGCAACCCAAATAACCGCGGTTTTCCCCTTTAAAAGTATGCCGGGATCAACGGGTTGAATGAAAACTCATCCGCTGTCCCGGCACATTTTTTCAAAAAAAATCCTCAAACCCGACACTGCAGGATAACCCATCCGGTTCAAAAAACTATATTTGGAAAGTAGCCGTTTTTTTACGGATCATTCCGGGCATGAACGGTATTATTGGGAATACTAAACCGAACTGAAATGAAAAAACTGAAGCTTCTCTCATTGGCCTGTCTGGCTGTCATTTTCTCCCTGTACAATTCCTGTCAACAATCGGCCCCTGC
This sequence comes from Prolixibacteraceae bacterium, assembly GCA_029975525.1. Lineage (GTDB taxonomy): Bacteria > Bacteroidota > Bacteroidia > Bacteroidales > Prolixibacteraceae > UBA1413. The sequence continues at coordinate 3,468 of JARKOX010000279.1, forward strand.
CTGCCAGGCGGTCGATCTGCGTGTCGATTACACCGTCAACCCGATTGGAATTGACAATCCTGCACCGCTGTATTCGTGGCAAATGGAAGATCTGCGTACCGGAGCGGCCCAGCAGGCCTACCAGATCCTGGTCGCCTCGTCGCCCAAGTTGCTTGCAGAAGGCAAAACCGATTGGTGGGATAGTGGCAAACAGCCGTCGAACCGCAACAAACAAATTGCCTACAACGGCCAGCCGTTAAAATCGTGCTCACGCTACTACTGGACGGTGCAGCTGTGGGATAACGATGGCCAGCCCAGCGGCTTCAGTGAACCGGTTTTCTTCGAAACCGCTTATCTGGACACTTCGGAATGGAAAGGAGAGTGGATTACCAACACGGAAGACACCGCTTCGGAGGTGGCGCCGCTGCTCCGTAAAACGTTTGACGTAAAGGAAAAACCTGTGCGGGCAACCGCCTACGTGGCCGGCGTGGGATATCACGAGCTTTTTGTGAATAACCAGGAAGTTTCAGGCTCCTTCCTGGAACCGGGATATACCCGCTTTGACCGGCGAGTGCTCTACCTGACCTACGACGTCACCAACCTGATTTCGGCTGGAAAAAACGCTGTCGGGGTTATGCTGGGCAACGGATGGTACAATGTGCAGACCATCGCCGTCTGGTACTTCGAAAAAGCACCCTGGCGAAAATCGCCGCGCCTGCTGATGGACCTGCGTCTGGAATATGCCGACGGAAGCACGGAGTGGATCTCGACCGACAACACCTGGAAAACTGCCGAAAGCCCGGTACGTTTCAACAGTCTTTATGCCGGCGAAGTGTACGACGCCCGACTGGAACTGCCCGGCTGGAGTTCCGCGGCATTTGACGATTCGGACTGGCTCCCCGTGTTGACCACTGCTTCGCCCGGCGGCCTCCTGTCGGCACAGGCGCTGCCTCCCGTCAAAATTGTCCGCACCATCAAACCCACTGCTGTTCACCGGCTCGACAACGGAAAATTCCTGTTTGACCTGGGACAAAACTTCACCGGCGTTGCCCGCCTGAAAATCCAGGGAGAAAAAGGGACCCGGGTGACCCTGCGGTTTGGCGAACGTATCCATCCCGACCAGACGCTGAATACCGACCGCATTGCCGAGCACATGCGCATTCCAGAAGGAGGACACCCTTTTCAGACCGATATTTATATCCTGAAAGGCGAAGGCGAAGAGAGTTACACGCCGCACTTCACCTATCACGGATTCCAATATGTGGAAGTAGTTACCGAACCCGCCATGGAATTGAATGCCGACAACCTGGAAGGGCTTTTCCTGAGCACCGACTTTGAAGAAGCCGGCACATTCCGCTGTTCCAACGATCTGCTGAATAAACTCTTCGAAGCTACCCGGCAGTCATACCTGAGCAATTTCCAGAGCATCCCGACCGACTGCCCGCACCGCGAAAAGAACGGCTGGACTGGCGATGCACACATTGCCTGCGAAGCCGGATTGTGGAGCTTCGACGGAATCAACGCCTACCGGAAGTGGTTGCAGGACCTGCGCGACGAACAGCGTCCGACGGGTGAACTGCCCGGCATTGTCCCCACGTCGGGATGGGGGTACCACTGGGGAAATGGCCCAGCCTGGGACAGCGCCCTGCCGGTAATCGCCTGGACCTTGTTTCAGAACTATGGCGACATCACGGTTTTGCGTGAAAATTACGACGCCGTAAAAAGCTATGTCGATTATCTCGGAACCCGCACCGAAAACGGCATCCAGAAGATCGGGCTGGGCGACTGGGTTTCCATCGTCAAAACGCCGGTAGAAATAACATCGACCGGTTACTATTACTACGATGCGCTGGTGCTTTCAAAAATGGCTGCCATCCTTGGAAAAACCTCCGATCAGGAAAAATATGCCGCACTGGCCGAAAATATCCGCCGTATTTTTAACGAAACATTCCTCGATCCGACGACCAACCGCTACCGCGTTCAAACCCAAACCGCGCTGAGTTGTGCGGTATTCCAGGGATTGGTTCCGGAACAGGCGCTGGGTCAAACCATCTCGGATTTAATCAGCCAGATCGAACAAAAAAGTTACCACCCCGACTTCGGATTACTGGGCAGCAAATATGTGCTGAATGTTCTGCACAGTTCGGGGAATGACGAAATCGCCTACCAGATGCTGAACAGCACCGAATACCCCGGCTGGGGCCACTGGATTGCCCAGGGAGCCACTACCCTTTGGGAAGATTGGGATGGCGGCGCCTCGCTCAACCACATCTTCCTCGGCGATTTCACCTCGTGGTTTTTCAAAGCGCTGGGCGGCATCCAGATCGATCCGGCGGCTCCCGGATTTGACCGGTTCCTGATAAAACCGTCGTTTGTAGCCGATCTCTCGTTTGTGGAGTGCAGCCACCGGAGCATCAACGGCCCCATCATTTCGAACTGGAAACGCGAAAAAGGGCACATCACGATGGAGCTGGTGATCCCGGCCAACACGCAGGCCACCGTTGTACTCCCCGATGCTTTTGCCATCGAAAAGATCCGCGAGGCCCGCACCTCCAAAAATATCAAACCGGAAAAACCTGCTGACGGGAATTCACTGATACTGAAAGCCGGCAGCTACCTGATCAGCCTGAAAGCCGGGGTTTAACCTTCAGGATTACTGCACCACAAGCTTTTGGGCCGACACCCGGTTGCCGTGAAAAACCTGCACCAGGTAAATTCCGCGGGGCAACGTCGCGACCGGCAGCCAGACCTCCTGCTCCGCGCTGAAGCGGGTCGAAGAGATCACCTGGCCGGCCATGTTTCGCATTTCGATGCGCGAAACCGGCTGCTCGGAGCGAATGACAACGCGGTCGGTTGCCGGATTGGGATAAAGTTCAATCCCCGGCTTTACCCCTTCGATGGTAAAATTTTGAGTAACCACATGCGGATCGGTAAACTGGCGGTTTGAAAAGAGCCGGTATTCGCCGGGCGCCAGCGTAAAACTTTTTTCAACGGTTTCCAGCACAATAAATGTTTTTCCGAAGAAATCGTACCAGGTGCCGGTTGCCGGAAAGGTAAGCGTGGCGGTTTTGGTGGAGGTACTGAAATTACCGACTGCCAGCACATGATTGCTGCCGTTGCTGAGGCGGTACCATTTCACCTCGCCGGTCAGGTTGCCGGTGTAGGTTTGCGGCGTAAACTCCGCGTAATTTTGTTTCAGGTGGTTCAGCTTGGCCATCGTCTGAAAGAGATGCGTACGTCCGGCATGCTCCAGGTAATCCCACTTCACCGGTTTTTCACCTAACCGTCCGCCAAAATCGATCGAGATATCGTATCCCAGCTCGCCAAACTGCCAGATCATTTTCGGACCGGGAAGGGGCAGTAAAAACAGGCTATTCAGCTCCATCCGGGCAAGGGCGATAGTCAACGACGTGGTGCTGTAACTGCCTTCGGTTTTCCCGTACTGCAAACACTTGTAAGTGATCCGCTCTTCATCGTGGCTCTCCATGTAGGTAACCAAATTGGGCTGCTGCCAGTTGCGGCTGGAATAGACGCCCCAGGTCAGGTCCGACTTGCTGTTTTCGGTGTACCCCATCGCACCTTCGCCGTAATTGTAGTTCATATTTCCCCAGAGCAGAATTCCGTAATCGGCCAGCTCTTTCTCTTCCGAATTATCGGCCAGGTGCTCAAAGATGACGATTGCGCCGGGTTTGCGCTTTTTAATTTCGTCGGTCATCCGTTTCAGGTTGGCAATGCGGGCCGCATCGTAGTTGCTGCCCCAGCTGGTCGGTCCGTAAACGGTGTTTGAAAAACCTTTGGTGAAATCGAAGCGAAAACCGTCGATTCTATATTCATTCATCCAGAAGCTGTTGATGCTGTCGACCAGCTGGCGGGTAGCCGCGCTTTCGTGGTTAAAATCGAAGCCCCACTGTGCATCGGGATTTTGAAAGTTGTGTTGCGGGTTGTACCAGGGATTGTTGGCTGCAGGACGGTTGTTGACGCTGTCCCAGTAAAGTTTAACCAGCGGACTTTGCCCGTAACTGTGGTTCAGCACCAGGTCGATGACCACGGCAATTCCGCGTTTGTGACATTCGTCAACCAATTTTTTCAGGTCATTTTTAGGACCGTAATATTTGTCGGGAGCAAAATAAAACGATGGGTTGTAGCCCCAGCTGGAGTTACCTTCAAACTCATTTACCGGCATCAGCTCCAGCACATTCACGCGCAGATCGGCCAGGTAGTCGAGTTTTTCCATCACCGCCCGGAAGGTGTGCTGGGCGGTAAAGTCGCGCACCAGCAATTCGTAGATGACCATCTTCTCTTTTTGGGGAGGCTGAAAGTTGGTCACCTCCCACGAATAAGCGGGTTGTCCGGGTTGCAGCACCGAGGCCACGCCGTCGGCTTTCCCTGCGGGATAGACAATCAACCCCGGATAGGTTGCCGTCGAAATCCATTGGTCGTTGGGATCGGAGGTCTGCTCTGTGTAAGGATCGGCCACCTTCAGCTGACCGTCGACCAGGTATTGAAAAACATAGGGTTTTCCTTTAACCAGCCCCGGTATTTCGAGCCAGAAATAGTCGCCCTCTTTTTTCATCTGAAAACTGTTGGCCGGTCGCCAGTTGTTGAAATCACCCAACACATAAACAAATTCTTTTTCGGGCGCCCAAAGTACCAGTCCGGCTGAAGTTTCCGAGGGATAATTGATCCCTTTTTGCCATCCGCCCGGTCTGGCCTGCTGCACCACCTCCTGCCGGACACATACATACACCGAGTCGCGGCGGGTTTGGTCTGCAACGGCAGCTTCGGCAATCACCCAATATTCGCCGCTGACCAAAAAGGTGTAATCGGTTGCGATGGTTTTCCCGGTTGTTTGGGCCAGCAGGGAGCCGTCGAGAAACAGCTTCAGCGTGGCATCGACCGATGCCGAGGCGATAATGGCCAGTGGCTGGTTTTTATTCAGAATGGAATTGCCCGCCGGGTTCCCGACGCGGACCACCAGCCCCTCCTGGTAAACATCGGCAAACAGGTCGGAGGTCTGCTTCGTCCCGTCGGCCGAACGAAAAACAAAAGCCAGCCGGGTGACCTTTTCCGCAGATAAAACCGAATAGTAGGTGTTGATATCGGGCGAAATTTCAAGCTCGTAAATCCCGTTCCCTTTGGCGGTCAATTTGGGTTGGGTGGTGTTGTTTCCCCAGCTGCCGATCACATGTTTCCAGTCGGCACTTCCTTCGACAATCACGCCGGTGTGGGCATACAGGTCGCCGGAATAAAATCCCAGCCGGCTCTCTTTGGAAGAGTCAAAAATGATGGTCACTTTCTGGGTGGCTACCGGCAATTGCGGATTGGTTGAAAGCTGCGCGAGGCACTCCTGAATCAGGAAGAAACTCAACGTAAAAAGAAGGAAACGGATTTTCATTGGGATTAATTTTCAAAGTTTTTCTGTAATCTCCGCACGGGCGTCAGCTCCTGGAGCGCCCCTTCTGCGGATGGAACAACCATTCATACCCGGATTGGTAAAGCGTTCGCTCTTAAGGTAATTTCATGGCTTTAAATTTTCAGGCTCATTTAAATGGAAGAAAGGGTTGCCCGTAAAGAGCAACCCTTCTGGTATTGTTTTTACCGGTTACAACTTGGTAATGGTGTAACTAAATCCGGTTGCCGAATTCAGTTTCAGTTCAATGTAATAGTTGCCGGCGGTAACGGGGATATTGGCGCCGCCATATTCCAGGGAACCATTCAGGCCGTCGTCGCCGAAGTTGATGGCCCAGTCGTTGTTGGCGCGGAACTTAATCTCGCCGTCGGTGAGCGTGATATTGGCTTTCCAGACATATTCGCCTTTGGCAGCCGTGAAGGTCATGTCGGTATCGCTACCCCATCCGCCGGGAGTGCCTGAACCAATAATTCCCCAGCTGGCTTTTTCCACAGAATAGGTCATGTTCACCATGTTAACCCTGACGCGATAGAAGCCATCTTCGGTCACGGTGAGGTTGTCTTCATCGTTCTGCACGAGCCCGCCGGCAGTGGTTTTGCTGGCGCCAAAGTCGCCGTCCCATCCGCTGGAAAGCGGAACGAACTTGAACCCGTACCCATCCACGGTAATGTACTGATAGGTGTCGTAAACGCCCGGTTCAACCATCTGCATGGGCACCGAATTGCCCGGGTTCCAGTCGGCAGCAACCGAACCGCCCAAAATTCTTGGAGCGCTCGAAACGGTAACGGTTTTGGCATTCAGGTCGACCACCACGAAGTAGTAGCCGTCGGTAGTGCCGGAGTTTTTGAAATTGCCGCCGGCGTCGGAACAGCCGATGAAAGAGGTAAAGCGGTCGGAGCCGATACCATTGTCCCAGCTGCCTTTTTCGGGGAAGAACTTAAACTCTTTCCCGGCTTTCAGTTCGAAAGCGCCAGCCCAGATATTGGGCGAAATAAAGTTCATCTCCAGGGCATTGCCAATATCCCAGCCAACGGTTGTTGCTTCGCCCACGATGTAAATGGGTTTACGCCAGTTAATGAATTCGACAAAAACCTGAAAGGTCTGGTTCATCCAGTCCAGATCGGAACTGATGGCTTTTACCGTCCAGCTGTAGGCGCCGGCCGTGATTCCGCTCTGTTCAAAGAGGCTTTTCCACTGGGCGTGGGTTTTCGACACCTGGCTCTCTTTTCCTTCATTGTCGGAAGTGAGGGTGAGCAGCGGGCTTGAGAAGTCGCCGCCCAGTTCATCGAAATAGAGTTTGTAGGTCACACTGCCCGATGTGGCGGTGGCATTCTCCCAGTCAAACACAAACGGGTCGTTTTCGAGCGTGCCGTTTACCTGGAAAACACTTTTATCCAAAGGTTTGGTCAGGGTAAAATCGCTGACCCCGGCGGCACTCAGGGTCAGGTTGAGCGTGTTGGCCACCTGTCCCATCTTCATGTTGGGAGAGCCGTTTTCGGCTTTTACGTTCCATTTGACTGCCGCTACATTGCCCGATCCCGCTTTGGCATAAATCTGCTTCAACTCGTCGAAAGTTAATGTTGCGCTGGTAGAAGCACCCGAATTGTCGGCCTGTTTTGACCAGATCGGATTGGAGAAATCTTTGTCGGGGAGATCAAATACGATCGTGTATTTGATCGGGCTTCCCAAACCGGATTCCGCTTTCCCCCAGTTGAAGGTGTAGGTTTCGGTGAGCGAACCGGTGTTGATCTTTATCGTTACATTGTTACCGGGGGCATTCAGTTCGAAACCGGTGATGGCCTCGCCATTGACGGTGAAGTCCCCGACCTCTTCCCCACAGGAGCTGAAAGCCGTCACAATAACCAGTAACAAAAAATATTTCATGAGCTTCTTCATAATTCTTTCATTTTATCTGTTTGCAACGACTTAGTTATACTGCTGAAATTCAAATTCAAAAACTTTCGTTTGGACTGTTTCAGCGGCGCCGGCCTGGCTATACACTTTCCCGGAAAACTTAACGTGGCATTTGGCGACATCGTTCAGGCTTGTGCCTGCGGGAAAGGCGCCCAGCATGGCCGGTAAAAAGGTGTAGGAATACTCTTTCTGGGAAGTAAAGAGGGTGGCTGCATTTTCAACCGACAGGATCTCGGTTCCGTTGGCTTTCAGCAAAGTGACGCTGACGGTGATGTCGCCGGCAATTTTCAGCTTCTGGTTCTCACCCGATTCGAGCAGGTTAAGGTTCAGCAGCACGGTTACCACATCCTTGTTCGAAACCTTTGCCGGGAAAGTCCGGAAATAGGCGGGAGTAAATTCGAGCGGAAGCAGGGTAACTTTTGTAGCCCCGTCGCCAGGAGTCTGTTTGCTTCCGTCCTGCGAGCGGAGCAGAAAGCCAAACTCCTTGATCTTCCCGGGCGTATCGCCCACCCCAAACAGTTCGGCCACATTGTTGAATGTCACCTGAACGCCGTTGCGGGTAACTGTTTTGGGAAGAGAGAGTTTAAATTTTTTCGGATCGCCGGGAACCGGATCCAGTTTGGCATTTTGCGAAATGCTTCCCCAGCTCGGACTGCCCTGGTCGTAAACCAGTAAGGTTTCCGAAGGACTTAACCCGGGCGCCCAGGCCCAGATGTAGACATCGGTTAATCCGTCGACTGCCGAACCGGTAACATCAAAAACGATGGTCACATTTTCGGTCAGGGCGTCGATCTCGGAGGGGGTTACCGTAAACTTCGGCAACGCATTTTGCGCTTTTGCCCCGAAACCCCCCGCTATGATGGTCAGAATAATTATTAACTTCTTCATGATCGGCTATTTTTTGGTAAGAGAATAGACATACTTGATTTTCACCTTGCCGGTGTCGGGTTGTTTGCGCTCTTCCTTAAACTGCACCTTGCCGACAATGACATCGGCCAGACTTCCGAGGGCAATTTTCTGGGAAGTTGAGCCGCTGGTCAGGACAATTGCCGAGGGGTACTGTTCGTCGTCCAGGGCCCAGTTTCCGCTGGCCATAAACTGCATGTAAGAGTTTCCTTTGGCGGAAGTGAAGGTTCCGTCGGCCTTGAAGGTAATCGTAAAATCAGAGTAGGGATGCCCCGGAAAAACATTCGTCAGATCTTTGCGGGTAGCAAATTCCGGAAAATTTTTCGACTCGGCCTCGGCGTCTATCTGCTCAAATTTCGACAATTGCCAGGTTCCGGCCAACATGGGCTTGTAGTTGGTTTTTTCCCCAATAGGCGGAATTTCATCGGGCATGCAGGAAAAAACCACCAGGGTTATGAATAATAAATAGACTATCTTTTTCATGATTCGCAAGTTTTAATTTGGTTCCGGATTGGGAATAAACAGTTCATTGGCTTCGGAAGCGCCAAACTGGATAACTAAACCTACATAGCTCCACTTTACGCCCCGGATAATGATATCTTCACCGGCCGATCCCCGTCGTTTGAGGTCGTGCAGGTGGTATCCCTCTCCCATCAGTTCGAGGCGGCGTTCCGTTCTGACGGCGCTCAGCACCACGTCGTTATCGGCCGTTGGCAACAAGTTCCGGGAACTGTTTCCGTAAGCCCGCTGCCGGATATCGTTAACATCCTGGATGGCCGTTGCTTTGTCGGCCGTTGGTTTCAACATTGCGGCTTCGGCGCGTAAAAGCTTCTGTTCGGTGAGCCGGAAAACAGGCACCGTCGGAAATTCGGCATTGAAGCGGGTGAAGGCCACATATTCATTACTGGCCCCCGGGTTGACCACCTTGTACCAGCCCTCGATACGCTTGTCGCCCGAATTGGCTTTGATGATATTTTTATAGACTTCGGGAGCCACGCGAACATTGGGAATGTTGGTCCCGTCGGAACGGTACACTCCAAAATCGCCGCCAACCCTTTTGCCCGATGCTTCGTTGGAAACCAGCTTAAAAATTGCTTCCGACGAATTGGCCACATACTGGTCGAAATTGGTCACAAAGGTGAATGCCCCGCTGTTGATCACTTCCGTAGCTTTGGTGTAAGCTTTCTCATAGTCGTGCATTTGAAAATAGACCTGGGCCAGCGCAGCTTTTGCCGCCCATTTGGTGGCATACACATAGTTGGCATTGGTGGCCGGCAGGTTACTTTCGGCATCGGTCAGGTCGGTGATAATTTGCTGGTACACTTCTGCCACCGTGTTGCGGGGAAGCAGTTCCACTTTCGAATTTGTTTTGATCACCACACCCGGCTGGCTGTTGTTGGCGCTGTAGCCATAAGGCTGGGCAAAGAGCCGGACAACGGCAAAATGGGCGATTCCTCTCAGGAATTTAGCTTCGGCAGCCATTCTTTTGGCATCGTCGGCCGTCATTCCCGAAACCTCCCCGATATTTTCGAGCACCAGGTTTGACCGCAGGATGCAGATGTAGGCCTGGTCGTACGATTCGTTGTCGGTAAAATAGCCGGTGGTGTACCGTTTGTAAATGTTCACCATTTCGTCGGTAATCCCGTCGCGCAGCACCACGTTGTCGCCCAGCAGCTCGGAGGTCCGCTGAAAGCGTCCGCCGTAGAATCCGTTCACCACATCATACGCTGCGTTCAGAAGTTGCTGAAGCTGATCTTTCGTTTGAATGGCGTCCGATTCCAGGATCACCCCTTCATCAACCGGGTTGATCTTAAGCAGGCTTTCGCACGAGGGGAAGAACAGGCCGGCCAGAAAAATGAATATCCAAAATATCTTTTTCATTTCTGTGATTTTTTAAAATGAAACATTTAAACCAAAAGTCAGCACCCGTTCCTGCGGAGGGGTGAGGAAACTGACGTTCGCGCTCATGTTGCGGTCTCTCGGGTCGTCATGGTCCCTGGCAACTTCGGGGTCGGCGCCCGGATAGTTGGTGAAAGTAAGCAGGTTGGTTCCGGCCAAAAATACCCTCATCGCAGAGATTCCGCTGCCAGAGAACAACTTGGAAGGAACATTGTAGCTGACGGTCAGGTTTTTCAGACGCAGGTAGTCGCCATTGAACAGCCACATGGTCGAGTTAAACCACTGTTCTCCATCTTTTCCGTAGTTGATCCCTTCGCGCGACATCCGCGGATATTTGGCGATGTCGCCCGGCTGCCGCCAACGGTCGAAAATATCGGTGCGGAAGTTCCAGTTCGACGCCAGCCCCATCTGCCGTTTGGAAGAGGAGTCATAAATCTGGGCGCCGTAGCTGAAGGTAAACAGGGCGCTGAGCTCAAATCCGCCGTAACGGAAAATATTGGTGAACCCCCCGGTAAAATCGGGGATTACTTTTCCGGCAGGAACGGCAAATCCTTCTCCGCCTTCAAATTTGTAAATTTTGGTTTCGTTGCCTTGTTTGTCCAGGTAGATGGGCCGGCCGTCGGTCGGATCGATCCTGGATACGCGCACCAGCCGGTTGGTTCCCACGGGATACCCTTTCAGGATGCGGGTGTCGTTGGTGCCACCGCCGATCTCTTCTGTGGTGAGGCCGCCCACATCGGTAACCTGGTTACGCAGGGTGGAGATATTGAACTGGGTGTCCCACTGAAATTTGCCGGTCAGGTTTTTGGTATTCAGGCTGAATTCCAACCCTTCGTTTTCGATGGTGGCAATGTTCTGCCACTGGCTGCCATAGCCCGATGTTGAACTGATGGCCACGTTGATGAAAACGTCTTCCGATTTTTTGAAGAAATAAGCAAATTCCGTAGCAATACGTCCTTCAAAGAACCGTGCTTCAAACCCCAGGTCCACACTTTTGGTCGTTTCCCATTTCAGATCGGGGTTTTCAAATTTTTCCGGATAACGGATGGGCAGTCCGTTGTACTCCTGCCCGGGAGTGGTTGAAAGCCGGTAGGTTCCGATGTGTTCGTAGTTGGGGATATTGGAGTTCCCGGTTACCCCGTAGCTGGCTTTCAGCTTCATAAACGAGAGGACGCTGTTGCCTTTCAGAAACTCCTCTTCAGTCATGATCCAGCCCAGGGCAAATGTTGGGAAATAACCGTATTTATTGTTTTTACCGAACCGCGAGGAGCCGTCGCTACGAAGCGTCGCCTGGGCGATGTAGCGGTCTTTGTACATGTAGTTTGCCCTTCCGAAGAAGCTGATAAAGCGCCAGTGTTCGTCGCGCAGTTTTTCACTGCTTTCAACCTTTTCGCGGCTTTCGTCCCAGTTGGTATTGAGTCCGGTGGTTAACGACTCCTGCAATTCGTGCCCCAGCATGGCTTTCAGGTCGTGTCCGTTTTTTAGCCCGAAGTCGTAGTTCCCCACAATATTATAATTCCAGTTGTACACCTGCCGGTCGTTTTGCCAGCGGTAATCTTTCCCCGACGAACGCATGTAGGCCTGTTCGGTTCCCTTGTTTTTAAAATCCATATAATCCAGGGCGCCGGAAAAACTGAAACTCAGTTTTTTGAACGGGGTGTAATTCACATTCAGGCTGTTGATGGCGCGCAACTCGTCGTTCGATTCGTTGCGGAGTTTGTTTACCATCACCGGGTTGGCCGAGTTACCGCCGCCTTTGAAAAAGGTGCCGTCGGCATTGTAGACCGGGTAAATCGGCAGGGCATACCCCATGGCTGCTCCCAGACCGCCGTCCCAGGGATTACCGGGCAGCGAGGTCGAAGTTCCGGCCACGTTCGACGACAAGGCTACATTAATCTTGCCCGAAGGGGTGTAAATGAGGTTCAGCGTCCCATTCATCCGGCTCAGATCGTTGTCAACCAGGTAGGATTGGTTATCGGTGAAGGAACCTCCCAGCCGGGCAATTAAATTTTTGGCCACTCCGAAGTTCGCATCCAGGTTGTATTCCTGCTTGTAACCGGTGCGGGTCACTTCTTCCCACCAGTCGGTATCATATTTTTGCGCTTCGGCCCAGGTCATTCCGCCGGGCAGACCAGTCGGAATCCCCGTATTTCCGTCGTTTTCCCAGGCTTCCTTGTAAAGCTGCAGCCATTCGGCGGCATTGGTCATGTTAACCTTTTTGGCAGGATTGCTGATACTCTGTTTGGTGCTGAATTCAATTTTCAGCTCTTTTCCTTTGGCTTTTTTGGTCGTGATCAGCACCACGCCATTGGCACCGCGTGATCCGTAAATCCCGGTTGCCGATGCGTCTTTGAGCACTTCGATCGACTCAATGTCGTTGGGGTTGATGGAAGAGAGCGGGTTGATGTTCATCCCGCCGGTACGGCCACCCAACCCAAAGATATCATTGGTAATCGGTATTCCGTCGACCACATAGAGGGGATCGCCGGCCGAGTTAATGGATGCTACCCCGCGCACCCGGACAATAGCGCCCGAACCAGCCATCCCGCTTCCGGTGGTTACGCTAACCCCGGGAGCTTGTCCGGCCAAAACAGATTCAAACGAAGAGGTCAGTTTATCACTGATGTCTTTACTGTCAATTCTAGCAATCGATCCGGTGATCTCTCTCTTTTTCTGGATCCCGTAACCCACTACCACAACTTCCTCCAACTGTTCCGTGTCGGTTTTCATGGCTATATTCAGGGAGGTTTGCCCCCCGACGGCTACCTCCTGAGAGAGGAATCCGACAAACGAAAACACAAGGGTTGCTCCGGGTTGCACCTGGATGGAATAGTTCCCATCAACATTCGTTATGGTACCAATGGTAGTTCCCTTCACAATGATGGTCACCCCCGGCAAAGGTTCGCCACTCGACGCATCGGTGACTCTCCCCGTAATTGTTCTTTGCTGTGCATATCCCACTGCCGAAAGCAGCAAGACGGCAAAAAGCAAAAACACCTTTAGATTTTTGCGAATAATCTCCATCGTAAGTTCAATTTGAAGTTTTTAATTGAGAACGTTTACTTAGTTTTAACTGGCTGTTTTTCACTTCACGGGAAACCTCTGCCTCCCGCAATTCCGGTATCGAATGTAAAGCGTTTGTTAAGATTTTTTTCAAAATATTAACATATTATTACCCGCAAACGTTTGCGGTTACGATTGCACCCGACATGTTATATAACAGGTAGTTACCGGTGGTGAAAAAGAGGGGAGCTATCTTCTAAAGTTTAGTCAGCCAGAGGTTAAAAGATTGCTTTAAAAATGTTAACTTCACTTTTTGTTGTGATGGACCTGAATTATGAAAAAAAGCCAAGTAACGATTAAAGATATTGCCCGGCAGCTGGGGATTTCGGCCTCGACGGTTTCCCGTGCGTTGCAGAACCATCCCGATATCAGCCAGGAGACCAAACAACAGGTGAGCGAACTGGCCATGCGCCTGCGCTACCAGCCCAACGCCCTGGCGCTGAGCCTGAAACATCGTCGCAGCAAAACCATCGGATTGATTATCCCCGAGATTGTTCACTACTTTTTCTCTTCGGTGATCAGCGGAATTGAAGATGTTGCCTACGAAGCCGGCTTCACCGTGATCATTTGTCAGTCGAACGAAAAATACGACCGCGAGGTGGCCAATGTCAAAACATTGATGGCCCAGCGGGTGGAAGGGATCCTGGTTTCCATCTCAAAAGAGACCAACGACTACCAGCACCTGCACGATATCCGCTCCAGCGACACGCCGCTGGTGCTCTTCGACCGGATGGTCCCCGGGTTGCTGGCCGACCAGGTGATTATCGACGACCGAGAAGCTGCCTACCGCGCCACCCGCCACCTGATTGAAGGCGGCAGACGGAAGATTGTCCACTTTGCCGGGCCCCAAAACCTGCTGATCGGACAGCAGCGCAAGGAGGGCTACCTGCAGGCACTGCGTGAAGCCGGAATTGCCGCCAACCCCGAATGGATCATCGAAGCCGACAGCTTTGAAAAGGCGCGCAACGCCGTCTTCCGGCTCCTGGAGGCGGGATCACTCCCCGACGGAATCTTTGCCGTGAATGACCTGACTGCCATCGGTGCGATGAAAACCCTGCAGAAAAAGGGATTGCGCATCCCGACAGATGTGGCTGTTGTCGGTTTTTCCGACGGAAGATTCTCGGGCATCACCGATCCTTCCCTCTCTTCGGTCGACCAGCACGGCTACGAAATGGGAACCATCGCCACAGAAATGTTGCTAAAACGGATCCTCTCCAAAGAAAATGAATACCCTTTTGAGACCAAAGTGCTGCATGCCGACCTGATTGTGCGGGGCTCTTCCTCCTGAAAAACCGTTTTCCGGCTGTTTTACTGCCTCAAACAAAAATTTTTTCGCTCTTCACCGCAAACGTTTGAAATAAGGCTTTCGCCCTTTTTTTGCTGAAAATTAGCCACTCCCGCCACTTCGGATATTTGCTTTTTTACGGCTGGGTTCTATATATTTGTACTGGCTATTTTCACTTCACCCGGATTCATCCGCAATCCGATTCCGCTACCACCTTTTGTGTGTGGTGTCTATTTAAAATTGATCCTTATGAAAAAGAAACCTGCACTCAGCTTTTGGCAGATTTGGAACATGAGTTTTGGTTTTTTGGGAATCCAGTTTGGATTTGCGCTTCAAAACGCCAATGTTTCACGCATTTTTCAAACCCTGGGCGGCGACGTTGACCGGTTGGCCGTGTACTGGCTGGCAGCGCCGGTTACCGGCCTGATCGTACAGCCGATCATTGGCCACTACAGCGATAAAACCTGGGGGAGGCTTGGCCGGCGGCGTCCCTATTTTCTGGCCGGGGCGCTGCTTTCGTCGCTGGCACTCTTGCTGATGCCCAATTCCCCAGCGTTATGGGTCGCTGTCGGGACCCTCTGGATCCTGGACGCCTCCATCAACGTAACGATGGAACCTTTCCGGGCGTTTGTGGGCGACATGCTTCCTTCCGAACAGCGAACCGCCGGGTTTGCCATGCAAAGTTTCTTCATCGGGCTGGGAGCCGTCGTGGCCTCGGTGCTGCCCTGGGTGTTCGATCACTGGCTCGGCCTCTCCAACGTTTCGACAGCCGGAGAAAAAATTCCGCCAACCGTAAAATGGTCGTTTTATATCGGCGGGGCCGTGTTTCTGCTGGCCGTGTTGTGGACCGTCATCCGGACCAGGGAGTACTCTCCTGCAGAAATGAAAAGTTTTGAGAGCCACCCGGATGCCCATCGCTCCAAAACTCACCGGCATCAGAAAACAGCGCTACAGCTGCTGCCGGTTTTTGTCCGCAACGGGACGCTTTTTTTAATCGTCGGAATTATTCTTTCCTACATTGTTTTCAACCGGCAATGGGAAAAAGAGCTCTACATCCTGGGGGGCGGCCTGACCGTTTTTGGGTTGCTGATGTTTCTGACCGGGTATCTTACCCGCCGGAAAATGGTTCGGAACGGGCTGGTCGAAATTGTTACCGACATGCTGAACATGCCCAAAACCATGAAACAGCTGGCGGTCGTTCAGTTCTTTTCGTGGTTTGCCCTTTTTGCAATGTGGATCTACACCACCGCCGCCGTAACCAGCCATATTTACGGCACCAGCGACACGTCCTCGGAGCTTTACAATGAAGGGGCCAACTGGGTCGGCGTGTTGTTTGGAACCTACAATGGCTTTGCGGCGGTCATTGCCTTTTTGCTGCCGGTTCTGGCGCAACGCACCAGCCGGAAATGGACCCACGCCATTTCGCTGATCTTCGGCGGCATCGGGCTGCTCTCCTTCTTTGTCATCAAAAATCCCGTGTTGCTGGTGGTTCCCATGCTGGGCGTAGGTATTGCCTGGGCCAGCATCCTCTCGATGCCGTATGCCATCCTCACCGGCTCGCTCCCGGCCGACAAGATGGGCACCTACATGGGGATTTTCAACTTTTTTATCGTCATCCCGCAAATCCTGGCAGCCAGTATCCTGGGATTTCTGATGCGTCAGTTTTTCGACGGGCAGGCCATCTACGCGCTGGTGGCCGGAGGCAGTTCACTCTTCCTGGCAGCCCTGTCGGTAATTTTTGTAAACGATGTAGACAATCCTAAAAAACGGAGAAAATGACCATTCGCGCACTGATATTCGACCTGGATGGCGTAATCGTGGATACGGCCCGATACCACTACATCGCCTGGCGAGAGATTGCCCGGGAACTGGGGTTTCGGTTTACCGAAAAAGAGAATGAACGGCTGAAAGGGGTCAGCCGGATGCAGTCGCTCGATATTTTACTGCAGGTTGGCGGCCTCCAGCTTACCCAACACGAAAAAGAGCAGCTGGCCGAAAAGAAAAATGCCCACTACCTGACCTACATCGAGCGGATGACTGCCGGCGAAGTTTTACCGGGAGTGCTCCCGTTTCTGGCCGAAGCTAAAGAGATGAAGCTGCGGGTGGCACTGGGTTCTGCCAGCAAAAACGCCCCGCTGATTCTTGAAAAGACCATGCTGAGTCCTTTTTTTGACTGCATCGTCGATGGAAATGACGTGAATGCAGCCAAACCCGACCCGGAAGTTTTTCTGAAAGCAGCCCAATTGTTGGAGGTAAAACCGGAAGAGTGTCTGGTTTTTGAAGATGCCGAAGCCGGCGTGGAAGCTGCCCGGCGTGCCGGCATGTGGTGTGTGGGCATCGGCAGCCCGCAGGTTTTGTCGGCTGCCAACCTGGTGATTCCCGGCTTCTCCGGATTTTCCGTCCGGGATATTCTTGAAAAATTTAATTCAAAATGAAAAGTCAGCATGATTAATTATATCAAACACCACGAATGGAAGGTGATTGAAGATGGCTTTGACCCCGCCCTGAACCGGATTTCCGAAAGTTTGTTCAGCATCGGCAACGGACGGATGGGGCAGCGGGCCAACTTCGAAGAGACCTACTCGGGCGATTCGCTCCGCGGAAGCTACATCGCCGGTGTTTATTATCCCGACAAAACCCGCGTTGGATGGTGGAAAAACGGCTACCCCGAATATTTTGCCAAAATCATCAATTCGGTAAACTGGATCGGCATCCGCGTGTGGGTTGACGAGGAGGAACTCGACCTGAACAAAGTCTCCATCCTCCGCTTTTACCGGGAACTCGACATGCAAAAAGGGCTGCTCTCCCGCCAGGCAACGGTAGAATTTGCCGATGGCCGGCAACTGACCCTGCGCGCCGAAAGATTTGTCAGCATTGTTACCCCCGAAGCCGGCGCACTCCGCTACACGGTCAAACCGCTCAACTTTTCCGGCACAATTACGGTGGTGCCTTACCTGGATGGCGATGTGGAAAACGAAGATGCCAACTACCAGGAAAAATTCTGGAAAGAGATCAAACAAGAGGCTGACGGAAACAGCGCGAGCGTACTTACCGAAACGTTAAAAACCGGATTCCGGGTTGGCGCCGCAATGAGTTTTCGCCTGCTCCGAAACGGGCATCCGCTCGACTTTTCGCCGCAACCCGCCACCCGCCCCCTTTACGCCGAAGCTTCGGTTACTGTTCCGGTGAAAAAAGGGGAAGAACTCACCCTTGAAAAATTGGCGGTCGTTGTAACCTCGCTCAATTTTCCGAAGCAGGAGCTGGAAGCCGAAATGCTGAAGGTGCTGAAACAGATAGAAAGCGAAGGCTATGAAATGCTGCGGCGCGAACACAGCAACCGCTGGGCCGAAAAATGGGAAACCAGCGACATCCGTATTGAAGGCGATGTGGCAGCCCAGCAGGGAATCCGCTTCAATATTTTCCAGCTGAACCAGACCTACACCGGCGAAGACGAACGGCTCAACATCGGACCGAAAGGTTTTACCGGTGAAAAATATGGCGGCGTAACCTACTGGGACACCGAAGCTTACTGCCTCCCCTTCTTCCTGGGCACGGCCCCTTCGGAAGTTTCGCGCAACCTGCTGCTTTACCGGTACAAACACCTGCCCAAAGCCATTGAAAATGCCGGAAAACTCGGCTTTACCGACGGCGCGGCGCTCTACCCGATGGTCACCATCAACGGCGAAGAGTGCCACAACGAATGGGAGATCACCTTCGAGGAGATCCACCGCAACGGCGCGATCGCCTACGCCATCTGGAATTACATCAATTACACCGGCGACTACGAATACCTGCTGCCTTTCGGGTTTGAGGTACTGCTCGGGATCAGCCGCTTCTGGAGCCAGCGCGTCAACTGGTCGGACGAGAAGGGGGCGTTTGTGATTCTGGGCGTCACCGGCCCCAATGAATACGAAAACAATGTGGACAATAACTACCACACCAACAACCTGGCCGTCTGGACGCTCCGTTTTACCCTCGATGTGATCGATTATCTGAAAAAAGAAGATCCGTGGCTCTACCAGGAGGTGCGCGAAAAACTGAAATTCAATGAAATAACAGAAACCCAGCGTTGGAAGGAGATCATTTCCAACATCCACCTTCCGTTCGACAAAAAACGGGGGATCTTTCTGCAGCAGGAGAATTTCCTCAACAAAGAACTGATTCCGGCCGAAAAGATTGATCCTGCCCAACGGCCCATCAACCAGCACTGGTCGTGGGACCGTATTCTGCGCTCGTGTTACATCAAGCAGGCCGACACGCTGCAAAGCCTCTTCTGGTTTGAAGACGACCATTCGGAAGAGTCACTGCGCCGCCACTTCGACTTTTACGAGCCGCTCACGGTGCACGAATCGTCGCTTTCGCCCTGCGTACACGCCATACTGGCGGCTAAAATCGGATACCGGGAAAAGGCTTACGAACTGTACCTGCGCACAGCCCGCCTCGACCTGGACGACTACAACAACGACACTGCCGACGGACTGCACGTCACCAGCATGGGCGGCACCTGGATGGCATTTGTGATGGGCTTTGGCGGCATGCGTGTCAAAAAACAACGCCTCATCTTTGACCCGTTCCTGCCCAGCCACTGGAAATCCTGGTCGTTCCGCATCAACTTCCGGGGGGCGCATCTCGAAGTGAAAAAAACCCCCGGGACATTCACCGTAAGAAACCATTCCGAAGTGGAAGTGGCGGTTACCGTCTGGGGAAAAGAGGCGATCATCCGCGATCATGAAAAAACAACCTTTAAAATCTGAAGCAGGTTTGGCAACCGTTCAGGGAACTGTAACCGCTGCCCGGCCGGTCTTTTCTCCAGCCCTCCAATAGCTGTAAAAATTGCTATGTTTGAACAACTCCTTTAATAACTACAATCTGAAAACCATGAAACAACTCGTTCTGACATTCGTCCTGCTGATGCACCTCCTCGGGGCT
>JARKOX010000293.1 GCA_029975525.1 Prolixibacteraceae bacterium
AAGAGACCTTCATGCAAGCCTACCCCGACCCCGCCGCCGACACCCGCCTGACAGATCTCTTTGCTGGTTTGCCGGTCACCTTTTCAAACCCAACCTAACCCTACCCCAGGAGATTCCCTCAAGAGCGAAAGCATCGGCAAGCTCTTTATGGAGCGCACCGCCCCTCAAAACCTGGAACCCTCACGCCAAAGCCAGGGCGTGCCCCAGCCCGCGCTGGAGCTGCCTTACCCGCCCCAGGCCGCCCTGATTGACCTGCCTTCCCCCGACAGTCTGCACATCCGCGATTTCCGTGTCTCATCGGGACTGGATGCCTCTTACCAGAACGGGCAGTTTGCCCTGAACGTGGAGCTGAGCAACCTGGCCGCAAGCGAGGCCTCCCTCACCCTTGAAGCCCAGCTCAACGACGGCGAAAACACCCTGCTTTCGTTCTCCCAAAACGTAAATGCTGCCCCGGGAGCCACCACAGTCACTTTCGCGGATTCCATTGCCAATGTGAAAAAGTGGACCGCCGAAACACCCAATCTTTACGAGTTGCTCATTACACTCAAAAACAGTGCGGGCGAAATCGTCGAGGTGCTGAAACAGGACGTGGGCTTCCGTACCGTGGAAATAAAAAATGGCCACCTGCTGGTAAACGGGAAATATATCTACCTGAAGGGAGTCAACATCCACGAACACCATGAGAAGACCGGACACGTGGTGGACAAAGCCACCATGCTGGAAGATATTCAGCTCATGAAAACCCACAACCTGAACGCGGTGCGCACGGCCCACTATCCGCAGCCCGAGTTGTGGTACAAACTCTGTAACAAATATGGTCTTTACCTGATTGACGAAGCCAACATCGAATCGCACGGAATGGGTTACGGCGCCCAATCGCTGGCCAAAGACAGCACCTGGAAGGCTGCCCATCTGTTCCGTACCGAAAACATGTTTGAGCGCGACAAAAACCAGCCCTCCATCATCATCTGGTCGCTGGGGAACGAGGCGGGCAACGGGGTAAACTTCTACGCCACCTACGATTACCTGAAAAGTGTGGATCAGACCCGGCCGGTACAGTACGAACGGGCTGAACTGGAATACAACACCGACATTTTCTGCCCCATGTACGCCCGGATTGAGGGAATGGAACGATATGCCAAATCCAATCCGACACGTCCGCTTATCCAGTGCGAATATGCCCATGCTATGGGGAACAGCGTTGGCAACCTGCAGGACTACTGGGACCTGATTGAAAAATACGACGCCCTGCAGGGAGGCTTTATCTGGGACTGGGTGGAACAGGGACTGCTCACCACCAATGAGGCGGGAGAAAAATTCTGGGCTTACGGCGGCGACTTCGGGCCCGACTCGCTTTACACCGACGGTAATTTCTGCTGCAACGGAGTGATTAACCCCGACCGCAGCATCAAACCCGCCCTCCTCGAGGTGAAAAAAGTGTACCAGTATATCGGCTTCAAACCGGTCAACCTGGCCAAAGGTGAAATTTCGATCGTAAACAAATACGGCTTTACCAACCTGTCGGACTTTGACTTTGCCTGGGAAATTTCGGGCGACGGCAAAACCGTGGCATCGGGCACCCTTCCCGGCGTGACTGCCGCGCCCGGTGAAACCGTAAACGTTAAAATCGATTACACCCTGGATCCGCAACCCGGGACCGAATACTTCCTCACCATCACGGCCAAACAACGGGAAACCAAAGGGTTGGTTGAAGCCGGATGGATTGCAGCCGCCGAACAGTTTATGCTGCCGGTTTTCAAACCTGCTGCTGTCATAGCTGCCTCGTCGCTGCCAGCCGTCCAAATTGACCAGACCGACACCGCCATCACCGTTTCGGGCGATGGCTTTGCCGTGGTATTCGACCGCCAGGCCGGTATCCTCAAAAGCTACAAAAAAGGAGATACTGAATTTCTGCAGAGCGGGCCGATCCCCAATTTCTGGCGCGCCCCCATCGACAACGACTTTGGCAACGGCCTGCACAAACGCAGCCGGGTGTGGCGAAAAGCAGGCGAAAACCGCCGGGTAAAATCGGTTTCCGTCGTACAAACCAATGCGCAAACGGCTAAAGTAACCCTGCTCTTCGACCTGGTGGATGAAGCCGGCGAGCCTGTGGCAACCTACAGTTCGGTCTATTCCGTCTTTGGCTCGGGCGATGTGCAGGTAGACAACCATTTCAAGATGGTCAAAAACGACTTGCCCGAAATTGTCCGCATGGGGATGAACCTGGTGATGCCGCGCCGTTTCGACCAGATGACCTGGTTGGGCCGCGGGCCGCACGAATCGTACCAGGACCGTCAAACCAGCGCTTTTGTGGGATTGTACAGCGGCAGCGTTGCCGACCAGTACACGGCTTACATCCGTCCGCAGGAAAACGGGAACAAAACCGACGTCCGCTGGGTAGCCATTACCGATCAAAGTGGCAACGGACTGCTGTTTAAAGGGATGCCGCTGCTTTCGGTCAGCGCCCACCATAACCTCCTGGAAGATTTTGAGTCGCCCCGCCGCACGGTAGGCCGTTTTGAAGACGGAGAGCCGGTGGTCAGACGCCACACCACCGACGTTAAACCGCGCGACCTCACCTCGGTGAATATCGACTACAAACAGATGGGAGTGGGCGGCGACGACAGCTGGGGCGCCTGGACTCACCCGCAGTACCGCCTCACGGCAAAAGAGTACAGCTACTCCTTCCTGATCAAACCGGTAAAGGCCGGCGACAACCTGCCCGAAACCGGGAAACTGGCAATCAAATAAGCAGACTGCTGTTGCTATCAAAAAATCCGGTCACTTTCCCTGGCCGGATTTTTTATTTGGAAAAGCAGCTAAAAACCCGGCTCCTCCACCAACCGGTTTCGCGAATTGCCAAAAAGGTGTTATTTTCATTCCCGTAAAAAACAACAAAACCTGCCATGTCGAAAATTGTATTTTCCCTCACTCTCTTGCTCTTCCCGGCCATCTTCGTTTCGGGAGGTGTCAAAACCAAAAGCATTGTAGCGCCCGGCGCCAGGGTCGAAAAGCTGGTCGGCGGTTTCAGTTTCACCGAAGGTCCAGCCGTTGATCCGCACGGAAACGTGTTTTTCACCGACCAGCCCAACAACAAAATCCTGAAATGGTCGGTTGACGGAAAACTCTCCACCTTCCACGAAAATCCCGGACGCGCCAACGGCCTCTATTTCGATCATCATGGCAACCTGCTGGCCTGTGCCGACCAGGACAACGAACTCTGGTCGATCACTCCCGACGGCAACCACACCGTGCTGGTTACCGGTTATGACCACCAAAAACTGAACGGCCCCAATGATTTGTGGGTTGATCCCCGGGGCGGCATTTACTTTACCGATCCGCTTTACAAACGCCCCTACTGGACCCGCAACCCCGACATGCAGCAGGATGGCGAACATGTTTACTACCTGTCGCCCGACCGCAAAAAATTGGTCCTCGTGGCAACCGATCTCCAAAAACCCAACGGGATCATCGGCACTCCCGATGGCAAGCTGCTTTACGTGGCCGACATCCAGGCCGGAAAAACTTACGTTTACCAGATCAATCCCGACGGATCGCTCTCCGGGAAAAAGCTGTTTGCCGAAATGGGCTCCGACGGTATGACCATCGACAACAAAGGAAACATCTACCTGACCGGAAAAGGGGTGACTGTTTTTAATCCGAAGGGGGAAAAGATTGAACAGATCCCGGTGGATGCCCGGTGGACGGCCAACGTCTGTTTTGGCGGAAAAGACCGCAAAACCCTCTTCATTACCGCCTCGGAAGCGCTGTTTTCCATCCGGATGAAAGTTAAAGGAGTGCAGTAGTCTGGTCTCCGGAACACCGAACGAAGCAGAAGATTTGAATGATTTCTGCAAGAAAGAGAAGCAGAAACCATAAATTTGCGGCAGTAAAAAAACAAAACGGAATGGAATTCAAAAACCTGACCTATTCGCTGTTGCTCCTTTTCATATTCATTGTACCGCTGGTGCTGAGTTTTGAAAAACAGGTGCAGTATTACCGCAAGTGGAAATACCTGCTGCCGTCGATCATCATCACCGGCGCTTTTTTCCTGTTGTGGGACATCCGCTTCGAAGAGGCCAACATCTGGCGTTTCAACAACGAGTACACACTCGGCATCCGCCTAATCGGCCTCCCGATCGAAGAGTGGCTCTTTTTCCTGGTGGTTCCCTACTCCGGGGTGTTCCTCTACGAAGTGGTAAAACTGAAACTGGCCCGCTTCGAAAAAGCCAACCTTTTTGTAGCCATCAGCCTGTTTGTCCTGCTGGGCGCCATCTTGCTGACCTGGTTCAACCGCGACAAACCCTACACATTTCTCAACTTTCTGTTCCTGTCGGTCTACCTGGGATACACCATTTTCCGGAACCG
>JARKOX010000146.1 GCA_029975525.1 Prolixibacteraceae bacterium
CTTTTTCGAGCAGCTTTCCGTTGACCAGTTTTCTGGTCAGTCCGCCGCCAATCGGTTTTTCCCACTTCTCCTCACGGAATGTTCCCGCTCCGTCGGCTGTTTCCAGCTCTTTGCAGATACGGGCCTGGGCGGCTTTGTAGATAGAGGCAATTCCTTCGGTGTTCATGTTGGTTCTTTATCTGTTGTTCAGCCTGAAATAATCTGTTCGGCAATGATTCGCCCCTGCCGGATCCGGTCGGCCATGCCAATCCCTTCCCGGATATTGCCGGCCAGGATCAGTCCGGGGGTTTCAGCTTCGATCCGGGCGATAGCCGCCAGTTTTTCAGCCGATTCGGGGCCGTACTGCGGGATGGCATGTTCGTAGCGCTGAATCCGCAGCAGGTCGGGGGCAAATTCTTTCAGCCCCATCATGGTTTTTATTTCACGGGCTACTTTTTCCTGGAGTTCACTATCGGAGAGGAGCGCCATTTCGGGTTTGCGCAGTCCGCCGGCAAAAACCGACAGCAGGGCGCCGCCTTCGGGGGCGCGGTTTTTCAGGAAAGAGGAGAGAAACAGCACCCCCAAAATGTCGCGCTGTTCGCGAAAAGGGACCAGCCCGCCAAAAGCTTTCAGCGGGATGCCGTCCCAGCGGCGGAAACCCAGTGTGATTTGCGCCACCCGGGCATATTGCATGCGGTTGATGTGACCGGTTAATTCCGGGTTGACGAATGGCAGCAGTTTTTCGAGTTCGTAGCCGCCGGTGGTGGTGACCACTTTGTCGAAACCGCCGTAAACCTTGTCTTCGTTGACGAGGCGAAAACTTACAGGGCTCTCTTTTTCCACCGTCAGGGAAGAGCAGTTGAGCCGGATATGCTCTTCGCCGATTTCGGCAACCAGTGCGTGGATGAGGTTTTCCAGTCCTCCTTCCACGGAAAAGATTTCGCGCGTGGCTTTTTTGTCGCGGTCGGTTTTGGGTTCCGAGCGTTTGCGGAGGGTCCCGCGGATAAAACTGCCGTAGTTCTGCTCCAGGTTATACAGTTTCGGAAGGGCGTATTTGGGCACGAGCCACGCCGGGTCGCCGGCATAAATTCCCAGGATGAACGGGTCGACGGCATAGTCCAGAAAGCTTTTTCCCAGTCTGCGTTTTACCAGCTCCGATAACCGTTCTTCAGGATTTTTACCTTTCGGGCGGAACGGTTCAAGCAGGATCCGCAGCTTGTCGGTGAAAGAGAAGAGCGGCGTGGTGACCCCCTGCATCAACCCCGACGGAAGCGCATGCCAGCGACCCTCTTTCCAGATCCACCGGAATTTGGCCTCCTGGTTGGCAATTTCGAGGCGGCAGCGGCCCGAAAGTTCTTCGAGCAGTTCCATCGCTTCGGGATGGGACAACACTCCGGTGTTGGGGCCGGTTTCAAAAGTGAACCCATTTTCGCGGAGCGTGTGAATTACCCCGCCGGCCCGGTTTTCCCGTTCAAAAAGATGGATGTCGGCTCCCGCTTTTTTCAGGTAGTATGCGGTGGTCAGCCCGGTTAACCCGGCCCCGACAACTGCCACTTTCGGTGTTACTCTTTTTTTCTTCATAGGGCTTTGGAAAATGTTTTTCCGGTTTGCTGCAGGTTGGGATCGAACGAGGCGGCAATGTTGCGGACAAAGAAGCGTCCCAGCGGGGTGACCGTCAGCTCGGAATCCGAAAAGAGGAGCAGCCCTTCGGCGCTGAAATCCTCCAGCTCGGCCGGAGCGTAGCGGACCGTTTGCCGCAGTTCTTCGGCGGATATTCCCAGGGTGGCCGCCGCTTCGGCCCACGACAGGTAGTGGTTGCACATCAGTTCGTTGATGACATGCCGCACCGCTCTCTCCTGCGGCGAGAGCAGGTACCCTTTTTCGGTGGTGAATTTTCCCTGAGCGATCCGTTCCAGGTAGGTTTTTACCTCCCGTACATTTTGCGCATAGCTGTTTTCGAGCTGGCTGATGCCGGTGTTTCCGAAGGCGTAAACCTGTCCGGTGGTTTCGCGGGTGCAGTATCCCTGGAAATTGCGGTGCAGCTTGCGGTTGGTCAGCGCCAGGCTCAGCTCATCGTCCTGCCGGGCAAAGTGGTCAAGCCCGATGGCGGTGTAGCCCGCTTCACTCATCAGGCGGTAGGTATTTTCAAACATCTTTACCTTGGCTTCCGGACCGGCAATTCCGGCTTTTTCCAGCTGTTGCTGCGCTTTTTTGAGCTGGGGGATGTGCGCATACGAAAAAGTGACCAGCCGGTCGGGCGCCAAACGAATGGCCTGTTCAATGGTGTGGGCAAACGATTCGGGCGTTTGGTGCGGAAGCCCGTAAATAAAGTCGAGATTAACCTTGGCCTGTCCGTAGGTTTTGATCCGGGCAACCAACTCGGCGACCGGGATGCCGGGAATGGCCCGGTTGACGGTTTGCAGCACCTGTTCGGAGAAATCCTGGATGCCGAGGCTGAACCGGTTGAAGCCGGCAGCGTGGAGCCGGTCGAGATAGGCCAAATCGAGGTAGGCCGGGTTACATTCTATGGCGATTTCGGGTTGTGCAGTAAAGTCAAATTCGTGGTACAGCAGCTGCATGATCGCTTCCACCTGTTCAATTTCGAGCGCATTGGGGGTTCCGCCGCCCCAGTGCACCTGCGACACTTTTCGCGACGGGTCGAGCAGTGGGCGCAACATGCGGATCTCCTGCTGAATGGCCTCTACATACCGGCGGTGCAGCGACTTGTCGCGCGAGATGTGCATGTTGCAGCCGCAGTAATAGCACAGTTGCGGACAAAAAGGAATGTGCAGGTACAGCGAAATGTTCTGTGGCTGGTCGTGGTTTGACCGGATTACCGCTTCGCGAAACCGGGCTTCGCCGAACGTTTCTGTGAAGAAGTTGGCCGGCGGGTAGCTGGTGTAACGCGGAACCGCCACATTGTATTTTTGAATCAGTTTTTCAGGAATATTCATTGACCAGATAAGTTTTTTCTTTGAATGTCAAAAGAAGCAGGATGATAACTCCCAGGCAGACTGCTGCTTCGATCATAAACAGTCCGCGGTACGACAGCATGTCGGCCAGCTTTCCGCTCGACACGGCAATGATGAGGCTGCTCAGGTGGGTCAGCACAATCTGCGTGGTAAAGTCGGTGCCCTCATGTCCCTTGCGCACAACGCTCATTCCCAGGGTGTAGATAAACACCGACGACATGGCATAACTTCCCCAGAGCAGCGCCACCCCGATGTAGATCAGATAGAGCGGGTTTCCCGAGTAGGTGAGAAAGACAAAATAGAGCGCGGCTGCCAGGTTGATGGAGGCAAACAGGAATACGGTTTTTTTGAGTCCTTTTTTCCGCAGCAGAATACCGGCCGGAAGGGTCAGAGCCACGCCGCACGCCGTTCCGAAAATGCCGGAAATAAAGCCGATCTCTTTAATGGAGTAACCCAGGTCGACGAAGTAAGGTTTGATCATGGTCAGGATGCCGATGATGCCCGAATAGAAAAAGATCAGCAACAGGGTGTGGCGCAGCATGCCGGGGCGTTGAAAGAAACCGGCAAATTCCAGGAAAAAGATCCGTTTTTTGGAGATCTCGGTTTTGGGAGTGCTTTCGGTTTTGCGCACCATCACCGGGATCAGCGCCAGGATGACGAAGGCGGCCAGGCAGAAGAGCAGCTTTTGCCAGCCCCAGTAGTGGTAAATCACCAGCAACACGCCACTGCCCACCATCGTGCCCAGGAAGTTGCCTGCCGACTGCATGCTGTTTCCCAGGCTGCGTTCTTCCTTGCGGAGCGAAAGAATGGCGTAGGCATCGGTGGCAATATCCTGGGTGGCCGATGCCGAAAAGGCGATGACCATCAGAATGACAATGGTGACGAAATCGGTTTGCAGGCTGAAAAAGCCAATTGAAACAATCACGATTGCATAAAAAAGCTCCGAAACCAGGATCCAGCGGCGGTACTGGCGGGTGCCGGCGCTGGTGCGGTCAACCAGCGGCGCCCACAAAAATTTGATGATCCACGGCAGTTTAATAAGCTGCAGATAGCCGATTGATTCGAGCGAGTATTGCTCCATGCGCATGATAACCGGCACCACGGTGGAGAAAAAACTCATCGGGATCGACTGAGCCAGGTACAGGCTCAGCAGGGTGGAATATTTTCCGATCTCTTTTTTAAACATCTCTTTTTTTTAGAAACGGACTTTCAGGCTGGCGCCGGCCAGGACCGGCTTGCCCAATTGTGCGTATGAATTGCCCAATGCTTCAAAGTAAAATGAATTGTAGTCAGCATCCAACAGGTTTTTGGTCCAGAAACTGAGCGTACACAACTTTTTTTCCAGCGAAATCCGTCCGCTGAGCAGGCCGTAGTAATCCTGCCAGGCCAGGTTGGTTTCGCTCCAGTAGTGTTTGCCAAATCCCTGGTATTGCAGCTGCAGGCGCATCCGGTCGAGCAGTTTCCTTTGTACGTCGATGGTGTAGTTGGCCCCGGCGTTGAAGGAGAAACGCGGCACATACGGAAGGTAGTTTCCGCTGTAGTCGGTCTGGTTGTCTTTGACGTAACGGACAAACTTCGCTTCGTTGTAACCGAACATGCCCCAGGTCTCCAGTTTTTTGGTAGCCCGGTAGCGCAGTTCAAACTCAACGCCTTTGCTTTCCGATTTTCCGGCATTGGTGAGCATCGACCCTTTTCCGCTGGGTACCGCCTGGTAAATCTGCTGGTCTTTCCAGTCGATATAGAAAAAGCTCAACGACGAGATCACGCGGTTTTCCATGCAGCGGGTCTTAAAACCGATTTCGTAGTTCCAGCTGAATTCGGGTTTAAACGAGCGGTCCTGCTCCCGTTCGAAAGTGGAGTTAAACCCTCCGGAGTTGTAGCCGCGGGCTACTGTGGCATAAGAGCTGAGCCCCCGGCTGATTTCGTAGCTGAGCGATGCTTTGGGCAGCAGCACAAAATAGTCTTGGTCACTTTTTACATCCTCCACGTGGGTAAACACCTCCTTCACCACTTTGTCGTGCGAGTAGTCGAGGGTCGCCTTTTCGTAGTCGGCACGCAGGCCGGCTGTGAAGGAGAGCTTTCCGATATTCAGCACCGACTGGTGAAAAAGGGCTCCTCCCGAGTTGGTGTTGTCGTAATATTTGGTGTAGTTGGAAGCGCCGGGAAGCTTGTACTGAACAATCCCGTCGGCGCCGTAGGTAACGGTCACCTCTTTGTCCAGGGTCTGTTTAAAGGCGAAAGCGCCAAACAGCCATTCGTAGGTTTTCCCCTTTTCGGAGCTGACGGTCAGTTCCTGCGCCCACATATTTTCCTGTTGATGCTGGTCGACAAAAAAGAGCGATTTGGGCGTGAAGTCCTGGTCGATCCCCTGGTAGTCTTTCAGGTACTGGTAGCTGGTGGCCGAGCTGATGTAAACGCTGCCGAGATCGGCATTCATGGCCCAGCCGGCCGAGAAGAGGTCGCGGTCGTAGCTGCTGGGGCTGTCGTAGTTGACCTCGCCGGCCTGTTGGGTGGTTTTGTTGTAGAGGGCATAAGGATAACCGCCCTGCCGGCTGTTTTCGTACTGCAGGGTGAGCTGCGTGTTAAAGGCGGAACACACATCGTAGTTGAATTTCATCCGGCCGGAGTAGCTGTTCAGCTTGTCGGCCTTTTTTCCATTGTACTGGTTGGTGAAGAAACCGTCGTGGTGGACCTGGCCGGCATTGAGTATCACCGCCATCTTGTCGGTAAGGGGCTGGTTGTAACTCAGCTGGGTTTTTACCTGGTTGTAATTTCCATAATCGACCACCACCGAGCCATTGCGCTCCTTGCCGGGTTGCCGGGTGGTGATGTTGATCAGGCCGGCCAGCGTATTGCGGCCGTAAAGGGTTCCCTGCGGGCCGCGCAGCACATCGATGCTTTCAATGTCGAAGAAGTCGAAGTTAAATGCCGATTTTTCGAAGTAGGGGATGTTGTCGACATACAATCCGACCGACGGGGAGTTGATGCGGGTGCCGATGCCGCGGATATAAACCGGAGAGGTAAGTTTGGAACCGTAATCGGGCATAAAAAAGTTGGGAACCAATCCCGACAGATCGGTCAGGTTTTCAATTTTACTGTTGACGATCACCTGCGACGACAGTTTGGTGGCTGCTGCCGGAACATAGAAAATATCGCTGTTGTATTTGGTCGATTTGATGGTGATCTCTTCAATATTCAGGTTACGTATCCGGGCGGTGTCGGCCTCCTCGGCCATGTCTTGTGCCCGGCTTACGGTAGTGGTAACTAAAATCAGAAATATACTTAAGATATTGACTTTCATAATTCTAAAAGTTTGGAATGGTGTTTTGGAAAAAAGGATCAGCCTGACGGAGCCCACCTGCCGGGGAACAGCCGGGGAAAAACCGGTTTGTCGGGCGGGAGGTTTCAGGAACTGTAAAAATTATGAAAGTAACGGTGGGGGTCTGCTGAAAAGCGAGCAGGTCAACAGCCGGGCGGGGAGCGGAAGTTCATCCGGTACCCGCAGTGGTATTGCTTTTTCTGCGCTGCGGAGAACCAACACCTCCTGGGGCGGGGTTGCCGACGCGGTAAAAAACCAGCTGGAGCCGGCGTGGTCGCTGCTCAGTTGCTGGGGCTGCAGCTGGAGGGAGATTTCAACCCGGCCGGGATCGTTGTTGGAGAGTTCCGACGGTTTGACTGCCGGAAACAGGAAATAGAACATGGAAAAAAGGACCAGCGCAAGGTAGGGCAAATGTGTGCTGAATAGTCCGAATGTAAACATAGTTTCCTCTTGTTATTTCCTGTTTTTTTTAAGAATCTCAAATGTAGAAAAAAATGTGAGAAGAAACTTCTATGTGCTGAAAAACAGTTTCTTGGTTTAATTTTCTTCAGAAATCTTAACAGTTTTGGGTTTTTGGAATGGGACGGGCCTCCTTTCGGCCGGTTATTTTATCGCCAGCAACGGTTTATACTTTTCGCGGTGATAGTAGGCCAGCAGCAGGTTGCCGAGGATGAGGAAAATGGCAACCGCCAAACCGTCGGGAGCCAGGAAAAGGTGAACCAGCAGGATGTTTACATTGATCGGGAAGATGACCACGGTGGCCAGCGGCACAAATCTTCCGGAGATAAATGCAACCGAACAAAGGAGTTCGACGGCCTTAACCGCTATCATCAGGTAACCCGATGCGGCGACGCCTTCCATGAAAAGTTTGATATTGCCGGTCAGTTCGGGCTGCGGGACCAGCTTAAAAAACATGACGGAGGCCGAAAACAGGTAGAGCAGCGCCATCAGTAAACGGGTGATCAAAACGACAGTTTTCATATTCTCAATAAATAAAGATTCTCAAAAAATCGGAGGTTGGCTTTTGACCAGGCAGGTGTGCTTACTGCACGTTGGCTTTTTCTGCATATTCCTTTAAAGCAGTGCCGATGATCCAGTTCCATCCTGCTTCAAAATTGGCCCGCGCAAAGTCGGGAGTGTCGTCCGGAAGAGTCTCCAGCCCTTTGTGGGTGAGCCGCAGCCGTGTTTGTTCCTCTTCGGCAAAAAGTTCGAAAACAACCAGCGTGCTGCCCGGATAACCGTCGTACTGCCAGCTGTAGGCCAGTTTTTGGCCTGCAACGACTTCTGTGATTGTGCAAACGTGCAAATATTGCCGGTTTTCATCGGGCCCCGACAGGAATTGGAAGGTAAACCCCACTTCGGGTTTGAATTCGGCGAGATTGAAATACCATTCTTGCATCTCCTCACGGCTCGTAATAGCCTTCCAGATTTTTCGGGCCGGGACGCGGTATGTTTGTTCGATTACCAGTGCTTCCTCTTTTTTCATTCGGATCAGGAAAAATGGTTTTCAGTAATTTCTGATGTAAAACATTCGGGGGTGGGAAAAGTTTTGAAGTGTCCAGAATTTGTCGGTTTCAGCATAAAACCGTTGCGCAGGGGCTGGTTCGGCGGCGGGGAGAAGAGATCCGGGGCGGTTGGGTACCGATTGGGAGGTCGGGGAATAACCGCCGCCGGAGGGGAAAAGATGGGTTCAACTGCTGTGGCTGTTATTTGAGGAAACCGGTGACTTTGCTGAAAACCTGTCTGAAACAGGTGTCAACCTGTGCAAGCAGGTTTTGGTTGTTGAGCGGGAACGGACTTTCGTGGGTGTAGGGATAGGGGAAATCGAGGATATCAACCCGGGTCGGAAGGTTCATCCGGTGCCCTTTCAGGGTGAGCAGGATGGCCGATGCCGGAACCACTTTGTCGTGCGAGAGGCCGATGGCGTAAATTCGTTCCCCGATTTTTTGCAGGATCTGTTCACGCGCCGTGCGTCCCTCCTTCAGGAAGGTCATATAACGAAGGGTTTCCCAGGTATTTCTGAATTCGCTGAACCCCGGCAGGTTGAGGTGTTTTTTCATCCGTTTGAAATTTTTGAGATCGGCCAGCGACCGCAGCCGCTGAAATGCCCGGCTGTCCATGATAAAGCGCGAAGCGCCGTTCAGGTGGTCGAAGGTGGCGCCGCCGCAAAAGAGGCAGAGTTTGGTGTCGTCAAACAGGTTGCGGGGATTGTCCATCACCAGCAATTCCGACAGAAACGCCCCGATAGAATAGGAAAAAATATTGATCCGCGTCCCCTCGCGGAACAACGGGTGGCTGCCCTCTTTGATTGAGGCGACCAGCCTGACGACGTCGAGGTAACTTTGCATACCCGAAATCATAAACTGTTCCGGATGGTTTTCAATGCGGGCGCTCAGGGCAGCATTGACGTAGGTGGCATCTTTCAGGCCGGGCGAAATCGATTTGCGCAGCGCCACAACCTGCGACATGGCCCGCGCGTCGCTCCATTTTTCGGGCGACCGGTTCATGTGAAAAGCTATCGGGAAAAGGATGACTGCCTGCCCGGTCTCTTCCGACAGGTATTTGGCCCAAACCAGGTACTTGTCCCAGCTCCGTTCGTTTAATCCGTGAAGCATCAGGATCGCACTGTCCGATTTTCCGGTCTGTTCCGAAATGATCACCGGGTAGGTGAAGCTCTCGTTTTGTGGCGAACGGCTCTCCATCAGCTCCGGATCGTAGAGGCTGCTGCCCGGGGTGACGGCTGCCTCAAATGCCGGAAAACGGGACTCGAACCGGCAGTTGACAATCCGGGTCGACAAATCTTTAATCCGGATCAATTCTTTGTCCGAATTGAAATCCTTTTTTAAGAGTTGGTGTTGCGTAATGTAGTCCATCGCTGTGCAGGTGTTTTGTTATCAGTCGCTTGTGTAAATAAACGGCATTTTTGGAGAGGTTAAAAAAAAATGTTGCCTGGTCCGGAATAGCGGGACAAAACGAAAAAGACAGGGGCAGAATCGGGCATGCTGGGGCGAAAATCAGTGCGAAGCGGGGGTAGGGATAAGGCCGGTTGAAAAGGAATAGGTATGTTTACGTAAAATTAACCCGCAAAACGGGAACACCACGAAAATATGTCTAATTTTAACACAGATCACTGTTCGTTTAACCTGAAGGAATGAGGAGCGGAAAGCGGAAGATGCCGGAGTTTTTTATCAGCAAGCGGAATACGGTAATACAGATCGTGTTTACCACGGTGTTTGCGTTTGTATTCATTAATATCTATAAACCATTTGGTTCGCAGCAATGGTACAACATCACCCAGCTGCAGTTTTTCCTGTTTTCGGGATTGCTGGTGATTCAGGGAATGGTGGTGGTGCTGCTGAGTCGGATTGTCCTGTTTCAGGTGAAAAAACGAAGGCACATCACCGTCCGGTATTATGCCGTGATGATTGCCCTCGAAATTATCGTGATGGCAGCTTTTTACGCTACCTACGAAAAACTGATTATCAAAGAGGAGCGGATGTTTATCGATTTGTGGTATGTGGCCGGCGGAAACACCTCCCTGATCCTGCTGATTCCTTACCTGATCAGTTCGCTCTATTTTGCGTGGCAGGACAAAAAGCACAACCTCGAAAAACTGATGATGGAGAAGACGGCTGCCGTGCCGCTCCAATTTATCCCGTTCAGGGACGAAAAAGAGGCCCTGAAAATTACCATCAAAGCTTCTGATCTTTTCTACATCGAGTCGAGCGACAACTATGTGACGATTCATTATGCCGACGGGACTGCCGTAAAAAAGTACCTGCTGCGCAACAGTATGAAAAAGATGGAAGAGCTTCTGCGTCCGTACCCGGTGATCCGGTGTCACCGTTTTTTTATGGTGAATATCCGACAGGTAAAAATGGTGAGGAAAGGAAAACGAGGATACGAGATTGAAATGAACATGCCCGACCGTCGCATTCTACCCATTACAAAAACGTACGAAAGAGCGGTGATCAGCCGTTTTCATCCCGGACAGGAGTTGCAGGAAGGATGACCCGTCCCGGGTGGGAGAGGCCATCCTTTCCTATCTTCATTTATTTTCTGAAAAGAAAGTTATTCACCACTCAGCTTAACGGTTATCTCGCCTTTTCCATCAGGAAAAAGGTAGGCCGGCATTTCGATCTCCACCCGTTTCAGGTTGGGAATCCGGCGGTCAATTTTCAGTGGCGGCGGGTCGAGCGAGATGATTGAAACGGAGAGATTTTGCGGGGCGGTTATTTCGAGTTTCAGCTGCTTGCCGTCCTGCTTCAGCAATGCCCCGCCCGGAACCGGAATCACGTCGGCAGTAGTCATCAGCTGCCAGGTGATGTTGCGGGTGTTTTCGAGCAGTTCAAACTGGTCACTTATCAGTAGCGAGCGGTCCGATTCCTTCACAAACCGGCGGGTCGCCTGTTTCAGTAAACTGTCGAAGACAGCCGTCAGGTTAATGGTCGCCTCGGGGACCGGCAGCTCTTTGTAGTCGGTAATCGGGGCAAAGCCGTCAGCTTTATGGCGTTCTCCGTTTACGGTGAGGGTGCTGTGACCGTGGTTCCCTTTGGTGAGAAGCTGCCAGCGTTCGCAGGTTTGGCATCTTCCCCACAGGTCGAAGCCGATCTGCTCCAGTTCGTTGTATCCCTGGTTTCCGGGATCGACTACCCAGCGTACACCGTCGAGTTCAAAAATGAAACTGCCGGCATCCATGTTCCCGTGACTGATGGTGGCGCGACCTCCTTTTCCGCCGAAGTAATACTGTCCGGGGGCGTCTTTTGGGGCGCGGAAAATTACCAGCGGGTTGTCGCCGCCGCCGTGCCACGCTTCCGGAAGTTCAGTACGGGAAGCCGTGTTAACCTGAGCCAGCCACACCAGTCCCTGTACGGCAAAACGGCTGGTTTCGCCGCGTGTGTCCACAGCATTCAGAAAATAGTCGGGCTGGTAGTAGAGTGAGTTGCCGGTTTGGGCAGCAAACCATGCCAGCGGGATGGCACCGCTACCGGTTTCGCGGTCGCCGCAATCGGCATAATTGAAGAACCATCCCGACGGGGCTGTTACCAGCAGGCGGAAGGTGGCGCTTTCGAGGAATGCCGGGTATTCCGACAGCCCGAAATCAGTGCCAAATGCGGTGGTCAGCATCGAGGAGGTGAGGATGGAGTAGCTGGTTCCATATCCCCAGTAGGTGGCGCCTTCCGGGTAAATGCCATCGGGGAGATACTCTTTCAGGGCGTAGGGCATCCCGTCGAGTGAGCGGGCAATGGTTTCGGCAGCCAGTTTCGGGTCTTTCTCCGCAATGGCAATCGAGGCAGCAATCATTCCGCCGTTACATACCTGGTTCCAGTTGTTGGTGCCTTTGATCCAGCTCATCCGGCCGTTGTAGCTTGGGCGGATTCCTTTTTCGATGAGGGCGGTTTTGGCGGCTGCCACCGTTGTAGTAGGCAGGAAGCTGCCGGTCCAGTCGATGGCCAGCGCTACGGCAAACGACATTTCGGCCACGTCGAGGAAATGGGACGGGTTCCAGTCCTGAAAGCTGCAGACCGCCATCAGCTCCTGGTTAATACGCTTCAGAACAGCCGGCTCCTTGTCGATGCGGTAAACGAGGCAGAGTGTTCCCATACGGGAAACCATCTCGCGTGAAACCGAAAGCAGGCGCCGTCCCTGCAGTTTGTGTTCAAGCAGCGGCTTTTGCAGGATGGCCGTTGCGTCGGCTTTGATCGCCCGGTAAAATGCCTGGGCCGGGGCATCGGTTTTTAGTTTGGCTTTTAGTTGTTGTTCAATGGCAGGGGTTAAAATCAGACGGGGGCTTTTTTTACTGAGGTTTTTCTTTAACCACGTCACAGTGACCGGATTTTCCAGCAGGGGCATTGGATCGCTTGACTGCGACCAGCCAATCAACGGAAGAAACAGCACGACAGTGAGGAGGTAAACAACCAGAGAATTTTTTTTCATGGTCAGCTTTTTAGTAGATTTATGGAGAGCAAGTTTACTAAAAAAGCACTTTCAACAGACTTTTAAAAGTTTTTTCTCCTTGCTGCCGGCCGTTTTCATGGTGCCATTTTGTATATCCGGCGGCTATAAATATTTCACCCGTCCCGGGTGGGAGAAACGGCAACCATTTGGCCATCCGACAATTTGACCATTCTGCGGTTTCTGATTTCTTGTTCGATGTTTTTTATTGCTCGATTTTTTTCAACCATCCAACCATTTAGCCATTCAATCACTTGACCATTCAAATTTCCAACACCCAATACCCAACAGCCAATATCCAAAACGGAATTTTATGCAGAATCCTGCTCCCCCGTCCGTTTGGAAGGGGGCTGGGGGAAGGTTTTTCCGGCGTTTACAGACATTTCACCCGTTCCGGGTGGTGGAAAACGGTAACCATTTGACCATTCAACTATCCAACCATTTAGCCATTCAAACGCCCAATATTCAACAGCCAATATCCAATAACCAAGAAATTGCGATTGCTGCGGTGTTACTCCCCCGTCCGTTTGGAAGGGGGCCGGGGGGAAGGTCTGTCCGACGGCTATAAACCTTTCATCCGTTCCGGGTGGTGGAAACACCAACCATTTGACAATTCAACCATATAACCATCCAACCTTCCAGCCATTTAATCATTCTTAATTCAGCCAGTAGGTGAGTTTGAGTACCAACGCGCGGTTTCGCGGAGTCCAGGCGCCGGGCAGATAGTTGTCGGTGTAGACCACAAAAAGGTCGGAAACCGGCTGGTAGCGCCACTGAAAGCGCATGTTCAGGTTCATGTTGTCGACCTGTTCGTTGTATTGCACAAAAGTAGAGAGGAAGATTTTGTCGGTAAACGTGAGGTCGAGTTTTGGTCCGACCAGCCAGAATTGCTGCCGCTCGAACGGCGCCGGCAGCGCAATGTCGGTGTAGGTGAAGTTGACGGAGAGGTTGGCATAGGGCTGGTAACGGTAGCTGACGCGTCCTTCCAGGTAGTTTCCGTGGCCACTGTAAAAACCGCCTTTCATGGCTTTGGCCTCCCAGGTTAAATTTTTTCGGTTGTCAGAATAAAATTGCATAAAAAGGTGTTGCCAGCGGTATTCGCTGCCTGCGGGGAGCACCTGCTGACTGGCGTGCGAAGGGTCAAAATCTTTCAGAAGTTTGACGAAAAAGTCCTGCGCGCCGGCGAGAAGCCGGGCGTTGTTGCGAAACTGCACCTGGTAGCCCAGCGTATTTTCGTGGTCGATTTTATGGTAGCCGGAGTCGTAAAAATTTTCACTTTCGAGAAACGGGCCGTGGGCGATTACTCTTTTGTTGGGGACAAAGATCCAGGCGATTTCGGGGCCGAGGAAATTGTAGCCGTTTCGGCGGACAAACCCGGCTTCGGCGAGATAGTTTTCCCCCACGCTGGTCTGCGAAAGTTCGATCTGGATATTCTTGCGGTTATACGAAAGCATGGCGCCCTGGGCGTACTGTTTGTCCGGGTTTCCGGGCTGGAACGAACGGTGGTAGAAGAGTTTTCCGTTCCAGAAGTTGTTTTTGCTGGCCAGGTTGTAGTCGAAGCCTGCCACCCGGTTGAACTGGCCGGAATCGGCCGGTTGGTTCAGGTACTCTTTGTTGACCAGGATAAGTCCGAAGTTGGAACGGGCGAAAACTTTTTTCTGCACCGACAGCACGGAGAAGTTGCGCGAGAGATGCTCCACCGTTTTTTCGGTGGTCATGTTCATAAAACCGACCCGCCAGTCGTTGCCGATTTTACCGCTGAGGCGCGCTCCTCCCAGCACCGGCGCATCCAGTCCGATGCGCCGCGAAAAGAAGGGGGTAACCGTATTGTAGCCAAATCCGGAGAAGAGGTCGCTGTTTTCGAGGAAAAACTGCCTTTTTTCAGGATAAAAAAGTTCGAAGCGGTCTACGTTCATCTGCTGCTGGTCCACTTCAACCTGCGCAAAATCGGGGTTGTAGGTCAGGTCGAGGTTGAGCGACGAGGAGAGTCCCACTTTGGCATCGAAGCCGAAATCCTTGCGGTAGCCGGCGTCGGCGGTTTCTTCGAAGTTTTTGGAATAACTTCCGAAGAGATATGGAATAACCGAAAGGTTGAGACGGGGACGGGGCAGTGGCTCGTCGAATTTCAAGACGCCGGCGTAGGCCAGCGAAGCGGTTGGGAACTGCCGGGGGACGGGCGCCCACGACGATTTTTCGTTGGTTTTCAGGTCGAGCCGGCTGAAGTTGGCATTCCAGCGCTGGCTGCCGGCCGGGTAGCGCAGCGACTTAAAGGGGATGCGCAGTTCGGCGGTCCACCGGTCGGGGTGATGTTTTATTTTCGACTCCATTTTGCAGTCCCAGTCGAGATTTGAGCCGGCACCGTCGTGCATCAGCCCGTCCCACATGGCGCCCGATGCCGATACGCCGAAAGAAAACCCGTTGGTCTGGTCCAAAAAAGTGTCGAAAAAAGCGAGGAAGTTATCGTTGTTGCCAAAGATGAAATCGCGGCGGAACGATTCGGCAATTCGTTTTCCCGGCACGGTGTCGTAAAAAACAATGGCCACATAAAGCGCTTTGTCGTCGTAGGTCAGCATCACTTCCGAAGGTTGTACCGCCTTCCCGGTATCGATGGGCAGCACCAGGAAAAAATCGGTGGCTTTTTGGGCTGCCTGCCAGTCGGGTTCGTCAATTATTCCGTCAATTTTAATGGGGGCCTGTGCTTTCAGGGTGTGGTAAACGAAATTTTTGTTGAAAGTTTCGATGATCGTGTCTTTTTTCGATTTCAGGAACGAAGCCGGAAAAACATTCAGGGAAATCACCAAAAAGAGGAAAAGCGTGCTGATCGTTTTGGTCATGTC
Source organism: Prolixibacteraceae bacterium (assembly GCA_029975525.1). Lineage (GTDB taxonomy): Bacteria > Bacteroidota > Bacteroidia > Bacteroidales > Prolixibacteraceae > UBA1413. Next base: position 15,063 of record JARKOX010000146.1, read on the forward strand.
AGGTTTTGTTTAGCAAGAGACAATTGGTCACACAAATATATTTAAGTTGTTCATTTTTCAGCTGTTCTGTCTTGCAGAAAACAGGCGGCAGGCGATTCGGGAAAGTTAACGGCCGTTTGTAGTGCGGGGAAAGCCGTTTTTGTTGGGAGACCGGGGGAGGTCCGGCAGCGGGCAAGTCCCAGAAGAGCTGCGGGAACAGCTCTTCTGGGATCAGCCGGAACAGCTACAGGGTAATGGTTTTTCCGCTGTAAAAGTCAAGGATTTTGGTGCGGAAAATAAATTCGTATTTGGCCTGTAACAATTCGCTTTGGGCAGTGGTGAGGTTGTTTTTGCTCTGGTTGTATTCCACCGAGTTCACCATGCCGACATTAAATTTCTCTTCGGTGTAACGGAAGGCTTCTTCGTTTGATTTTACCGATTTTTCGCTGGAGACATATCTTTTCAGGGCAGCCAGGGCATTGGTGTAAGCCTGTTCAATGTCTTTCTGCAGCAGGTTGCGGGCAGCCTGCAGGCGCAGTTCGTAATCTTGAATCTGCAGCTGGGCGTTTGAGATGCCGTTGCGCACCTGCAGCCGGTTGAAGATGGGGATGTTCATGGTGAAGCCAAAACCGTATCGTTTGTTGTTTTTGAGCTGCTCAGAAAACGGGATAACTTCGCGTTCCAGCGGGTTGCTGTCGATGGCGCGGGTGTAGTTGTCGTTGTAGTTGTTGTAGTAGTTGGCGCCGAAGCTGAGCCGCGGGTAGAGGTTTCCTTTGGCCTGCTGGAGCTGTGTGCGGGCGCTTTCAACCCTGAGCTGGGCCGCTTTGATTTCGGGGCGGTGCTGCACGGCATCGCGGAAAATTTCCAGCGAATTGAAGACGGTGGTGTTGGTTTCGATGGCAGGCAGCGACGGTTTTTCAATTTTGAAACTTTGCGAAATGGGGAGTTCCAGCAGCTGATAGATGTTGATGTAGGCGAGCTGGGCGCGGTTTTGGTCGTTGACCAGTTGCAGCTCTTCGCGGGCCAGCTGTGCTTCAATTTCAAGCAGGGCGCCGCGGGCCAGGCTGCCGGCTTCCACCAGCTGCTCGGTGCGGGTGATTTGCTGTTTGGTGACAGCTGTCTGCGCTTCGGCAATAGCGGTGAGCTCCTCGGCAAAGAGGATCTCGAGGTAGAGCGCGGCAATATTCAGCACCAGGTCATCTTTGGCCTTTTGCAGATCCTGGAGGCTGGCCTGCAAATCGAGCTGGCGCTGTTTGACCGTATTCTGCAGGACAAACCCGTTCCACAACGTGATGTCGGTACCCAGGTAGCCCGACAAACTGGTTGAATTGGTGTTTTCGTATGTGTTTTCGAAGGTCAGCGACCGGCCGAAGTTGTAGTTGTTGCCGATTTGCCCGTTGAGGTTGGGCAGCCGGTCGAGCTGCGACTGTTTCACCAGGTTTTGCTGGTATTGCGAATTGAGCGTCTGTTGTTTTATCTGGATGTTATTTTCCAGGGCGTAGTCGATACATTTTTGCAACGACCACGTTTCCTGCGCCCCCGCGGAGCATAAAACGAAGAAGGCGGCGAAAAATAAGGCAAGTTGTTTCATCTTATCAGTTGTTAATTTTTGAAAAGCTAATTTACACAGATCAAGCTGAATGACAAGTGAGAGGTTACCCTTTGTTCTCTTTTTTCTCATTTGCTTTTTTCGGGTCGATTTTATCCCCTTTCACTTTGTCATCTTTGGTCAGCCCCTGGGTGATTTCGATGTTGATTCCGTCGGAAAGGCCGGTTTTGACGTAGCGTTTTTCAAAGGTTTGTTCGGTTGTGGTCTGCACTTCCACAAACGAGGAGTCGTTTTCGAATTTGAGCAGCCCTTCGGGGATAACCAGCACGCTGTCTTTGCGGTCGAGCACAATGTTGGCGTTGGCGCTGTATCCGGCGCGGATAAACTGTCCCTCTTTCAGCATCACATTGGCTTTGATTTCGAACTGAATGGCCCCGTTTTCCTCTTTTCCTTTCGGGGAGATGTATTCGAGCGCAGCTTCAAATTTTTCCTTGTCGATGGCGCCAATCTCCAGTTCGATCGGCATTCCGACCTTGATTTTGCCCACCTCGGTTTCGTCAACCTTCCCCTGGAAGATCATATCCTGCATGTTGGCAATCGAGGCGATGGTGGTGCCGGCGTTGAAGGTGTTGGCCTGGATCACTGAAAAACCTTCTTTTACGGGAACATCGAGTACCATGCCGTTGATGGTGGAGCGCACCAGCGTGTTGGTGGCGGTTTGCGCCTTTTTGGTCACCCCGTTTTTGATCAGCTCGAGGTTGTTCTCGGCAGCGGTAAGCTCTTCGCGTGCCGAATCGAACGCCACTTTGGCCCGTTTGAACTCTTCATAGGAGATCACATTTTTATCGAACAGTTTTTGTTGGCGGTCGTAGTCGATTTTGGCATCCTCAAAATTGATCTTCGCCCGGTTGGTGCGCGTTTCAGCAGCATTGAGGTTGACCATGTCGGGGATGATTTTGATGCGAGCAATCACCTGGTCTTTGGTGACCATGTCGCCGGCTTCGATGTAGATCTCATCGATAATTCCCGACACCTGCGGTTTGATTTCGGTCTCCTGGCGCGGCACCACCGATCCGGTGGCCACGGTTTTCATCACCACGTTGCTGACGAACGGATTTTTGGTTTCAAACACGTCGGGTTTTTTCTTCGATTTGTTGTACAGAAACACCAGGGTTCCGGCAAAAACGGCGATCAGGATGACGATCAGCGAAATTCTCAATATCTTTTTCATGGCTTCTGGTTTTGAATGGCCCGCCTTGCGGCAGACGCTGTTTTATAACTCTTTTTAATTAATTTCTGTCTGTTTTTACTTCAGGTGGTCAGGAGGTTTTTGCGAAAAGGGGTCAGATCCCTTCGTCGCGGATGGCGTCGATGGGTTTGATGCTCACCGCCCGTTTGGCAGGAATCAGCCCGGCAATGATGCCCGATACCACCAGCACGTTGAGGGCGGCCACCGCCATTTTGAAGCTGACTTCGGGACGGCGGAAGAAGATCTCGTCGCCGCCGTTTTCAAGCGCCACATTCAGCAGCTCGAGCAACCCGACCCCGAGCGCCAGCCCAATATAACCGGCTACGACGGTCAGGAAAACACTTTCGGCTACGATGTGCAGGATCACCTTCGACGGGGTGGCGCCAATAGCCCGCTGGATGCCAATTTCCTGGGTGCGCTCCTTGATAATGACCAGCATGATGTTGCTCACGCCGATCACTCCGGCCAGCAGGGTCCCGATACCCACAATCCAGGTCAGCACCTGGATGCCGAGGAAGAGGCGGTTGTACTTTTTCCATTCCACCTCGATGTTGAACGAACCCACGGCCTGACGGTCGTCGGGGGCAATTTTATGGCGCTCCTTGAGCACGGTTTTTAGCTTTTCTTCCAGCTGGCTCACCGGCGTTCCGGGTTGCGAGGTTACCGAGAAGAAGTGGATCTGGTCGCCGTAGTTATACGCTTTCTGCATGGTGGTGAACGGGATCATGATCGTCTCTTCCTTTCTGCCGCCGCCAATGTTGATGCGGGTTTCGGGATGGACAACGCCGACCACCTTAAAATAGACGCCGGCCACTTTGAGGTATTCGCCAATGGGGTCTTCCTCTTTATTGAACATGGTTTCGGCCACCCGTTCGCCGATGACGCACACTTTGCGGCCGTGCAATACGTCGATCTCATTCAGCAGGCGTCCTTTCAGCGGGGTCCACGGGTCAATTTTGAAATAGTCGGGATAGTCGCCGTAGATGTTGAAGGCGCCGGTTTTTTCCCCGCGGATGGTGTTGTCGCCGCTGCGTTGTCTCCATCCGAAGAGGCGCGGCGAGAGGTATTCAATCTCTTTGACATTGGCGCGGAGGTACGCGATGTCGGTATTGTTGTAGATCCACTGCCGTCCGCGCTGAAATCCTTTGTAAGGAGTGCTGGTGGGTTCGGTCCAGAAGAAGGCCGAGTTGGTGGCAAAGGCGCGGATCCCGTCCATCACACCGTTTTCGAGGGCGCGACCGGCTCCCGACATGATGATCAGCATGAAGATGCCCCAGAATACCCCGAAGGCAGTCATGAAGCTGCGCAGCCTGTTTTTTTTCAGGGCGCTCAGTATTTCTTTCCAAAGATCAAGGTCGAACATCGTTTTTTAGTTTTCGGTTTTTTGCAAAAAGGTGTTACTCGTCGCGCAGCGCTTCGATGGGTTTGATGCGTGCGGCGCGCTGGGCCGGGATATAACCGGCAATGGCGCCGGCAACGATGAGGAGCGCAGTGCTGGCCAGGGCAATGTTGAGGTCAACGGTCGGATTGCGGAAGATGGTTTCGCCATTTCCACCGTTGGTGGCGGCCGAAGCTTCATAGGAGCGTTCGACCAGGAAGTTGACTCCTTCCATCAGGCCGGTGCCCAGTACCAGCCCAATGTAGCCGGCGATGGTGGTAATCAGGATCGATTCGAGCAAAATGAGTCCGATAACCGACGACGGACTGGCGCCAATGGCTTTGCGGATGCCGATCTCCTTGGTCCGCTCTTTCACCACAATGAGCATGATGTTGCTCACGCCGACAATCCCGGCAATCAGGGTGCCGACGCCAATAATCCAGATGAATATTTTGATGGCCTGGAAAACTTTCATGGTTTGCAGGTAAGCCTCCAGTTTGTTGAACATACCGATGGCGTTTTCATCTTTCGGATCGAAGACGTGCTTACGGGCCAATGCTTCGCGGATACGTTGTTCAATGGCCTGGCTCTCTTCGAGGGTGCTGCCGTTGAGGGTCAGCGCCAGGTTGTGCAACCGGTTCGAACCGTTAAAAACCCGCTGGGCGGTGGTCACCGGAATGTAGGCGTTGCGGTTGCGGGAGGAGCCGGGCTCTTCGCAAATCCCCACCACTTTGAAGGGGACGTTGTTAACTTTGATATATTTCCCGATGGGATCTTCCTCTTTAAAGAGGGCCGCATAAATATCCTTGCCCAGGATGATGCTTTTGCGGTCGTGCAGGATATCCACCTGGTTGATAAACCGGCCCTGGAGCATCATCAGCTGTTCCACCTCTTTCAGGTCGGGGTGGCAGGTGATGATGGTGTAGTCTCCGTGCTCTTTTCCGTAGGAGAGGTGATTCCCGCCCATAAAATAGCGGCCGGAGATTGCTCCCACGCCCGATTGATTTTTTACCAAGGTAAAATCTTCGTTGGTAAACTGCACCTGGCGGTTTTGCTGCATTCCTTTATACGGGATGCTGGTGCGGCCGGTCCAGATCCACATGGCATTCACGGCGTCGTGCATGAAGTTCTGCTCCACACCGCGGCTCAGTCCGTTGCCCGATCCCAGCAGGATCATCAGCATAAAAATTCCCCACGCCACACTGAAACCGGTCAGGAAAGTGCGCATCTTGTTTTTCCGGATGGTTGACAGGATCTCCTGCCACTTGTCGATATCGAACATGGTTTGCGGATTAAACGGTTTCCAGTTGTTTGGTGTAGCGGTAACGGAACTCCTGGAGGTTTCCGTTGTGGATAATTTCGTGGATCATGCCGTCTTTGAGGCGGATGATTTTCGAGGTCATGGCGGCAATGTCGTGTTCGTGGGTGACGATGATCAGGGTGATTCCTTCCCGGTTAATTTCCCGCAGCAGCTCCATCACTTCGTAGGAGGTGTGTGAATCGAGCGCTCCGGTGGGTTCGTCGGCCAGGATCACTTTGGGTTTCGAGATCAGCGCCCGGGCAATGGCAACACGCTGCTTCTGCCCGCCCGAAAGTTCGTTGGGCATGTGTCCGGCCCACTCTTTCAGCCCCAGCCTTTCCAGGTATTCCATGGCCATCAGATTGCGTTTTTTGCGGCTCACTCCTTTGTAATAAAGCGGGAGGGCGACATTTTCCAGGGCGTTTTTAAATGAGATCAGGTTGAAGGACTGGAAGACAAAACCTACCAGTTCGTTGCGCAGTTGCGCTGCTCTTTTTTCCGACATGTTTCGGATGAGGTTTCCGGCCAGGTAGTAGGAGCCTTCATCGTAATTGTCGAGCATCCCCAGAATGTTGAGCAACGTGGATTTTCCGGAACCTGAGGGACCCATTATCGAGACGAACTCTCCCCCTTTAATCTCCAGGCCGATCCCTTTCAGCACATGCAGCGAGTTGTTGCCCGTCACATACGACTTGTGAATATTGTCTAAAGCAATCATGGTTTTTTAGTATTAGTTTTCTGTTTTCGTGAATAAATTTCGGCCGTTTGTGTTTATTCTCCTGTCTTTTTTCGATAAACATCCGGATTTTACCTGTAAAACAATCTTTTTTCAGGATTACAGGAATAACGGCCTGATTTTACCGGTTTTCATCCAGTAAGACTGTTTGAATTGGGAATCGTTACAGATCGGATGAAAATAATTTCAGATTGTTCTTTCAGGCGGGGATTGGGCGTAAAAGTGGTTGGGCGGCAACGTTGAGGGCGGAATAAAAAGCCGGAGGCTGCCAGGGTAACTGACAGCCTCCGGAGCAGATGGTTGGCTACTGGTTACACAATTCCCTGTGCAAGCATGGCATTGGCCACTTTCAAGAAGCCGCTGATATTGGCGCCTTTGACGTAATTGACATAGCCGTCGGAGTTTTTTCCGTAACGAACGCAGGTTTCGTGAATGTTTTTCATGATCGAGTGAAGGCGGGCATCCACCTCTTCGCGGGTCCAGCTCAGGCGCATGGAGTTTTGCGTCATCTCCAGACCCGATGTGGCTACGCCGCCGGCATTGGAAGCTTTCCCCGGAGCATACAGAATTTTGTTGTCCTGGAAGAGTTTGATGGCTTCGGGAGTTGAAGGCATGTTGGCGCCTTCCGAAACACAGATACAGCCGTTCTTTAAAAGCTGGGCCGCATCATTGCCGTCCAGTTCGTTCTGGGTGGCACACGGCATAGCAATCTGGCAGGGAACTCCCCACGGGCGCTGGCCTTCGAAATACTGGGCGCCGGGATATTCTTTGGCATATTCGTAAATACGGCCGCGGTAGATGTTTTTCAGCTCTTTTACATACTCCAGTTTTTCGGGAGAAATGCCTTCCGGATCGTAAATGTAGCCATTCGAGTCGGACAGGGTGACCACCTTTCCGCCCAGGTCGGTTACTTTTTCAACGGCAAACTGGGCCACATTTCCCGAACCCGAGATGGCGACCGTTTTGCCGGCGATCTCTTCGCCGATGGTGCCGAGCATCTCCTGGGCAAAATAGGTTGTTCCGTAGCCGGTAGCTTCGGGGCGCAGCGGACTGCCTCCCCAGTTGAGCCCTTTTCCGGTGAAAGTGCCGGTAAATTCGTTGCGCAGCCGTTTGTATTGGCCGTACATGTAGCCGACTTCGCGGCCGCCAACGCCAATGTCTCCGGCCGGTACGTCGGTGTCGGGACCAATGTGCCGGGTCAGTTCTGTCATAAACGACTGGCAGAAGCGCATCACTTCATTGTCTGACTTTCCTTTCGGATTGAAGTCGGAACCACCTTTGCCACCTCCCATGGGAAGCGAAGTGAGGCTGTTTTTAAAAGTTTGCTCAAAGGCAAGAAATTTCAGGATACTCAGGTTTACAGAAGCGTGAAAACGGATTCCTCCTTTGTAGGGGCCTATGGCGCTGTTCATCTGCACCCGGTAACCCCGGTTGATCTGAACCTCCCCCCGGTCGTCAACCCACGGGACACGGAAGATGATCACCCGCTCGGGCTCGGCGATCCGCTCCAGGATACGGGCCTTCATATAGATCGGGTTTTGAATGAGAAACGGCGCCAGGCTTTCGACGACTTCGTGTACGGCCTGATGAAACTCCTTTTCCAGCGGGTCTTTGGCAATAATGGCTGCCATGAAATTTTCAATGAATTCTGTAACTCTTTTTTCCATTTTATATAAAGATTAAACAAAGGTTGTCGATCTAAAAGTTTTATTTTTTCGCCTTTTGCCGACAAAAAGCTTGAAAACATACAAAAAAAACTATTTTTTCTATCAAAATCGACATTTTCGTGCCAGCAAATGCAAAAAACTTTAAAAATTTAAAATTAGTTCAAATTGAGGGGAGAACCTGAAAAAGTAACCGCTAAAACGGCGAAAAGCTACTTTTTCGGGCTGCAGGCCGCATTCTGAGGGTGGTCTCTGGTTTTTTTGAGATTTTACGCCCGTTTTGTTCTTCAAAAAGGTTAGATGTTTTTCCGGAATGAGCGGGAGACGTTTCCTGTGCCTTCCAGATATTTTTCTATCTTTGCGCTGATTTTTAGCGATTTGTAGGTATGGCACACAAGGCTGGTTTTGTGAATATTATTGGTAATCCGAATGTTGGCAAGTCAACGGTGATGAATGCGCTGGTCGGCGAACGCCTGTCGATCATCACTTCGAAGATGCAGACGACCCGCCACCGGATCAAAGGAATTGTAAACGGCGACGATTTTCAGATTGTCTATTCTGACACGCCCGGCATTTTGAAGCCGCATTACAAATTGCAGGAGAATATGATGCGGTTTGTGGAAACGGCCCTGATCGATGCCGACATTATTTTATATGTAACCGATGTTAAGGAAGATCCGGCCAAAAACAGTGATTACATTGAGCGCATCCGCAAATCGAATATGCCGGTGATGGTGCTGATCAACAAAATTGACCTCTCAAACCAGGATGAGGTGACCCGGTTGTTTGACTACTGGACCGGAATTTTTCCGGGCGCCGATGTTTTTCCGGTTTCGGCTACCGAAAAATTTAACCTCCAGCCGGTGTTCGACCGCATCATCGAACTGCTGCCCGAAAACCCCCCGTTCTTCCCGAAAGATGAGCTGACCGACCGCAGCGAACGTTTTTTTATGCAGGAGATTATCCGCGAGAAAATTTTGCTGAACTACCAGAAAGAGATTCCCTACTCGGTGGAGATCGAGGTTGAATCTTTCAAGGAAGAGGAGGAGCTGATCCGTATCCGGGCGGTGGTGTATGTGGAACGCGAATCGCAAAAAGGGATCATCATCGGACGCGGCGGGACTGCGCTGAAAAAAGTTGGCACGGAAGCCCGGCAGGAAGCCGAAGAGTTTTTTGCCAAAAAAATATTTCTTGAATTGTATGTAAAAGTGGCCAAAGAGTGGCGCGACAAAGAGAACGCCCTCCGCAAATTCGGTTATGAATTTGAATAATCCTGCCACCGTTTAATTCCTCCCGAAAGTATGAGTAAAATAGTAGCAATAGTTGGACGCCCCAATGTAGGGAAATCAACCCTTTTCAACCGCTTTGTCGAATCGCGCAAAGCCATTGTCGATGATGTTTCGGGCGTAACACGCGACCGCATTTACGGAAAATCGCTGTGGAACGGCGTAGAGTTTTCCGTGATCGACACCGGAGGTTATGTGATCAATTCCGACGATATTTTTGAAGAACAAATCCGCAAACAGGTGCATCTGGCCATCGATGAAGCCGATGTGGTGCTGTTTGTGGTCGATGTGGAGTCGGGCATCACCGACCTCGACGAGGCGATGGCTTCCATTTTGCGCCGGACCGATAAAAAGGTTTTCCTGGTGGTGAACAAAGTGGACAACAACCTGCGGCAGGCCGATGCAGTAGAGTTTTACGGGCTGGGGCTGGGTGATTTTTTCACCATTTCGTCGATGACCGGCAGCGGAACCGGCGATCTGCTTGATGCAGTGGTGGAGAGTCTGCCCCAAACAGCCGAGGTGGAAGAGGAGGACGAGCTGCCGAAGTTTACGGTGGTGGGGCGCCCCAATGTGGGGAAATCGTCGTTCATCAACGTGCTGATTGGCGAGGAGCGTAACATTGTTACCGATATTGCCGGCACTACCCGCGATGCCATTCATACCCGTTACAACAAGTTCGGCTACGACTTTGTGATTATCGATACGGCCGGCTTACGCAAAAAGGCCAAAGTAAAGGAAGATCTGGAGTTTTACTCAGTGCTGCGTTCGGTGCGCACCATCGAAGAGGCCGACGTCTGTCTGCTGATGATCGATGCCGAAACCGGGATGGAAGCGCAGGATGTAAATATTTTCAACCTGATTGTCCGGAACAAAAAAGGGGTGGTGATCCTGGTCAACAAGTGGGACCTGCTGGAGAAAGACAACTCCACGACCACCCACTACCGGAACAATATTTACGAACGGATAGCGCCGTTTACCGACGTTCCGGTTGTTTTTATTTCGGCTCTTACCAAACAGCGGGTTCACAAAGCGCTCGAAACGGCCATGAAGGTGTACAAAAACCGCCGCCAAAAGATCAAGACGTCCGATTTGAACGAGGTGCTGCTCGAAGCCGTGGAGGCTTATCCGCCGCCCTCGGTAAAAGGGAAATACATTAAAATAAAGTATTGTACCCAGCTGCCGTCGCCAACACCCAGTTTTGCGCTGTTTGCCAACCTGCCGCAATATATCAAGGAGCCTTACCGCCGCTATATCGAGAACCAGATCCGTGAAAAATTTGATTTTTCAGGGGTGCCCATTCATATCTATTTCCGGCAGAAATAACCTTTTCAGAACAATGAAGGAAAGCATAAAAGTGGTGGTGGCCTCTGCCAACCCGGTAAAACTGGAGGCTGTTCGGGCCGGATTTGCCGCCATGGGATTTTCCGGAGTGGAAATTATCGGGAAAGAGGTTTCGTCGGGAGTTTCAGCGCAGCCGCTTACCGACGCGGAGACCCTGGAAGGGGCGCGCAACCGGGCCCTGCTTGCCCGAAATGCTTTTCCGGAGGCCCTGTTTTGGGCGGGTATCGAAGGAGGAATCCAGCCACAATCGGGCGGATTGGAAGCTTTTGCCTGGATTGTGATCCTTTCTGCTGAGAAATGGGGAGAGTCGCGCACGGCAACCTTCCGGCTCCCCGAACAAGTGGCCAAACTGATTGACGAAGGTTATGAACTGGGGGCGGCGAACGATCTGGTTTTTGGCGGGCAGAACACCAAACAGAAAACCGGTGCCGTAGGCTTGCTGACCAAAGATATTGTCACAAGGAGTCAGCTTTATACCCAGGCGGTACAGCTGGCGCTGATCCCTTTTGGCAATCCCGGCCTGTACAAATAGGCGGTTGGCGAAAAATCAGCCGATGCGGGCAATTAAATCTTCAACCCGGATTCTCTCCTCTTCGGGAAGTACCAGCTGAATTTTTTTCCGCTCCAGGAATTCGCCCACTTTGGGGCCTACCTCTCCGGTGATGATGATGTCGGCTTTTTTCTTCTCGATCAGTTGGGCCAGTTTTAATCCGGCATTCTCTTCTTCGCGGTACGGATTGTCGACAATTTCGGGTTCCCCGCCTCCCGGCGTGTAGAACACAATGTATTCCGCATGCCCGAAACGCAGGTCAAGGAACGATCGGATACTTTTACCGGTTGCAGTGATGGCGAAAAGTTTGTTCATATTGATGAAATTAAAAGATTGAGCTGTCGGTTTTTTTATTGGTATGGCAGTTTAATAACCGGTTAGCTGTCAGCTTTGTTCATTCAATTCTTCCCAATACTCCACGGCCCGGCGGGTGTGGGGGATCACGATGGTTCCGCCCACCAGGTTGGCTACCGAAAAAATCTCAAAAACTTCTTCCGTGGTAACGCCCAGTTCATGGCATTTGCCGAGGTGGTACCTGATGCAATCGTCGCAGCGCAGCACCATCGAAGTGGCCAGCCCCAGCATCTCTTTCACTTTGGCGCTGAGTGCGCCGTCCTGGTATGTGAGGGTGTCGATGCTGTAGATGCGCTTCATCACCTTGTTGTCGGCCGCCAGGATTTTTTCATTCATCCGTTCGCGGTAAGCGTTAAATTCCTGAACCAGTTTTCCCATAATCTTGATTGCTATTTTTGAAAACAGAGGAGTCTGCAAGGATCTCCCGGTCATGTGATACGGGCTTCAAAATATTTGCTGGCGATTCGGTGCGGTTTTATCCTGCAGCGGGTTGCCGGCGCTGTTTGATTCGTTTCTTCCTGATTGACAAATTTAAGCAGGTTCCTGGTCTTTTGCAATCTCCCCAATCAGGGTGGTTTGGGTACAGTTGCGAACAGTTACCTGCACATAGTCTCCTTTTTTGAAATCGGCTTTCGGGAATACCACCACCTTGTTTTGCGAGGAGCGTCCAAACAGCATCTGATCCGACTTTTTGGAGAGTCCTTCGGCCAGCACCTCGAACGTTTTTCCGATATCGGCCCGGTTGCTTTTGAGCGACAGGCGGTTTTGCAAGGTGATGATTTCGTTGAGCCGCCGGGTTTTTACCTCTTCCGGAACATCGTCGGGCAGGTGTTTGTGGGCGTAGGTTCCGGGGCGTTCCGAATAGTTAAACATGAAAGCCATGTCGAAACGTGCCCATTCCATCAGTTCGAGGGTTTGCTGGTGATCTTCCTCGGTTTCGGTGCAAAAGCCGGTAAATACGTCGGTGGTGAGGCCACATCCGGGAACAATCTCGCGGATGGCGCGGATGCGGTCCATGTACCATTCGCGGTCGTATTTGCGGTTCATCAGTTTGAGGATCCGCGAACTTCCCGACTGGAGCGGCAGGTGGATATGCCGGCAGATATTGGGATATTCGGCCATCTTCCGCAGGATTTTATCCGACATGTCTTTGGGATGCGACGTGGTGAAGCGCACCCGCAAGGCCGGGTCAACCTGAGCGGTCAGCTCCAGCAGGTCGTAGAAACGCGCCGGTTTGCGTTCGTTTTCGGGGTGCCATTTGTAGGAGTTCACATTTTGGCCCAGCAGGGTCACCTCTTTGTACCCTTTTTCGGAGAGGTCGCGCACTTCGGCCACGATGTCGAGCGGGTCGCGGCTGCGTTCGCGGCCACGGGTGTAGGGCACAATGCAATAGGTGCAAAAGTTATTGCAGCCGCGGGTGATGCTTACAAATCCGGAAATAGATTCGTCGCCGATGCGGACGGGCGTGATTTTATCGTAGGTCTCCACCTCCGAGAGTTCCACATTAACCGCTTTCTGGCCGCCTTCCACTTTGTCGAACAGGAAGGGGAGGTCGCGGTAGGCATCGGGGCCGGCAACCAGGTCTACGGCGGCATGCTGCAGAAACTGGTCGCCCAGTCGCTCGGCCATGCAGCCAATCACGCCAACCACCAGGTTTTTGCGTTTGCGTTTGTAGCTTTTAAAAAGATCGAGGCGCCCCCAGATGCGCTGTTCGGCATTGTCGCGCACCGAGCAGGTGTTTATCAGAATAGCGTCGGCCTCTTCGGCAGTAGCCGCCAGGGTGTAATCTTTTTCGCGCAGTACGGCAGCCACCACCTCACTGTCGGCAACATTCATCTGGCAGCCGTAAGTTTCTATAAATAATTTCTTCTGCATAATCCCTTATCTGTTTTGAGTTGCCAAAAATAGCTGATTTTTTTGGGTGGACAATCAAAGAGTTTTTTGTCTTTATTGTGTTGCCGGAATTTTGTAAAAGTTTTCAGGAGCGGATCCTGAATTGGAAATGTGGCGGGCAGCAGGAGCGTTCGTTGGTTGGGCATTGTCTGATTTCTGTTTCGGCTGCTTGCCGGAGTTGACCCATGTTTCGTCAATCCTAAATTCATGGTTGCACCGAAAGATTTCTGGCCCCTTTTCGCGTAAATGTGTATATATTTGCAGTCTCAGGAGAACAATCATGAAAAGGTTTTTGATACTGGTTCCGGCACTTTTGATTGCCCACGTGGTTGCGGCGCAGTACGTTGTCACCGACACGTTGGGGCTGGGCCGCAAACAACCTGAAATTTACCAGCGATTAAGCCTGGATGAAGATTTGCGCCTTGAAAAGATTGTCGAATGGCATATCGAAAAAAATCAGCGGATGAACGGATTGTCCGGCTACCGGGTGGAGATTTTTTTCAGTTCGGACCTGAATGCCAAAGAACGGGCGCTGAAAGTAAAAACCGACTTTCTTTCCCTTTTTCCTGATGTCAGCGCGCATGTGATCTACGTTTCGCCCGACTTTAAAGTGAGAGTGGGCGACTTTAGGACCAAAAACGAGGCGCTCCGGCTGATGAAACAGGTACAGGGTCGCTTTCCCAAAGCTTTTATTGTACCTGATATGATCAATTTTCCAAAACTGAATTAAAGCACGTCCCTTCCATGAGCGAGTTGATCAAGCACGAATGCGGTATTGCCCTGATCCGGCTGTTAAAGCCACTCTCTTACTACCACGACAAATACGGAACCTGGCAATATGGTCTGAACAAGCTCTACCTGCTGATGGAAAAACAGCACAACCGCGGACAGGATGGCGTGGGGATCGTGAATGTCAAAATTGACCTGCACCCGGGGCAGGAGTATATTACCCGCTACCGATCCAATGAACAGAACCCGATCCGGGATGTGTTCGGCAAGGTTGAGAAAGCTTACAAAAAAGCGCGGAAGACGGGTGGCAACATCGAAGATCCGGCCTGGGTTTACAATCATCTTCCCTTCACCGGCGAACTGTTTCTGGGGCACCTGCGCTACGGGACTTTCGGACGCAACAGCATTGAGTATGTCCATCCCGTTATGCGCCAAAATAACTGGAAGTCGCGCAACCTGGTGCTGGCCGGCAACTTCAACCTGACCAACACCAACGAGCTGTTCAATAAGCTCATCGAACTGGGACAGCATCCGAAAGCCTATACCGATACGGTGACCATTCTTGAAAAAGTGGGCCATTTTCTCGACGAAGAGAACCAGTTGTTGTTCCGTCAATACAAAAACGAAGGATTTACCAATAAAGAAATTTCGCCCCTGATCGAGCAAAACCTCGATGTTCAGAAGGTGCTCGAACGTTCGTCGAAAGATTGGGACGGCGGATATGCCATGATAGGGTTGGTGGGGCACGGCGATGCCTTTGTGATGCGCGATCCGTGGGGAATCCGCCCGGCACATTATTACTGCGACGACGAAATTGTGGTGGTGGCTTCCGAGCGGCCGGTGATCCAGACCGTTATGGATGTCCATTTCAGCGAGGTGAAGGAAGTGGCTCCCGGCGAGGCGCTCATCATCAAGAAAGATGGCCGGGTAACCACCGAAATGATCCGGGTGCCGCACAAACGGAAATCGTGCTCCTTTGAGCGGATCTACTTTTCGCGCGGTTCCGACCGTGATATTTACCGCGAACGCAAAGAACTCGGACGTTTGCTGGCGCCGATTGTGCTGGAAACCGTAGCGCATGATTTTCAGAATACCGTCTTCTCGTACATTCCCAATACGGCCGAAACAGCTTTCTACGGAATGATTCAAGGTATTCGCGAGTATCTGGTCGACTGGAAAATCAGGGAAATCCGTCAACGAAACGGCTCACTTACCGACGAGCAGATCAAAAAAATTATCTCGGTTGAGCCGCGTATCGAGAAGATGGCCATCAAGGATGTCAAACTGCGCACTTTTATTACCGACGAAGGCAGCCGCGACGACCTGGTGGCGCATGTGTATGACGTCACCTACGGAATGATCCGCAATAACACCGACACGCTGGTGATTATTGACGACTCCATTGTGCGCGGAACTACCCTCAAAAAAAGTATCCTGAAAATTCTCGACCGGCTGCATCCCAAAAAAATCATCGTGGTGTCGTCGGCTCCGCAAATTCGTTATCCCGACTGTTACGGGATCGACATGGCCCGCCTCGACTCCTTTATCGCCTTCAATGCGGCCATTTCCCTGCTCCGCGAAAGTCACCGCGAAGCGCTGATTGCCGACGTGTACCGCAAATGTAAGGAACAGGAAAATCTGCCCAAAGAGGAGATTGTCAACTATGTCAAGGAGATTTACCGGCCTTTTACCAACGAACAGATTTCTGCAAAAATTGCTGATTTGCTCAAACCCGAAGATTGCAACGCGGAAGTGGAAATCGTTTATCAAACGGTGGAGAACCTTCACCAGGCCTGCCCCAACGACACCGGCGACTGGTATTTTACCGGCGACTACCCGACTCCTGGCGGAAACCGCGTGGTTAACGCCTCTTTCATCAATTTTATGGAAGGACGCGACGAACGGGCCTATTAAGCCGGCACGGATAACCCGGTGGTTTCCCGTTCGCTGGTTTTCTGCTGAAGATGTTGGTTAGTCGTCCAGCGTCAGCGAATCGATCCCTTTTCCCCGGATGTAAGTTTCGATGTGGCGGTCTTTCTTCGCCTCGTAGATGTCCTTGATGGTGACGATGATCCCGGTTTCCAGCACATTTCCGAAATTTGCGTCCTGAATGGTGCCAAAGGTTTTCATCGACGGCGACAGGTTCATGTAGGCGTTGAAAAGCGGCGGAATATTTTCGCCGAGCAAACGCACCTGCTGGGTCAGAATCTTGTAATCTTCCTTGTAGTCGTTGCCCGTGAAGATGGAAGCCATTTTTTCCATATCAATTCCGAACTCGACAGCCACAATCGGATAGACGATGTTTTCAGTGTCGCGGAAATATTTCAGAAAGAAATATTGGATCATGTTGCGGGCTTCGGTGTGAAAGTGCGAATACATGGTCACCTTTCCGAAGAAATATTTGATTTCGGGGTGGTCAACGGTTAAGGCGCCCAGTCCGTCCCACAAATTGTCGAGGGCAAAAAGCGCTTTGGCTCCGGCTTTGCTCGACTGGTAGTCGGGTTGTACAAATGAGCGGCCCAATTCGAGGGTGTAAGGGGCGTATTCCTGGTTGAATTTTTCAGAGAAATGAAACAGTTTGGAGGTGGCAAGAATCAGGTTTCCTTCGTTATCGCGGGGGGCTTCGGAGCAGAGGATGTAGCGGTAGCCCCCCAGGATCTCTTTGGCATCCGGATCCCACACAATTAGTTGTTTGTAGGGAGTGTCTGCTGTGTCATAACTGTCGATGTCCGTCTCATTTCCGGTACCGCCGCCTGCATCGCGAAAGGTAATTTCACGCAAACGGCCAATTTCCCGCATGATTGCCGGGGAGTTGTGGTGGGTAATTACATATATTTCATTTCCGCCTTTGTTGGTCTTCCTCAGTAATTTATCGGGTGTCAGCTCCGCGATAATCTCTGTTTTTGAAGTAGGCGCGATAATCTCTCTCTTCATGTTACGAATAAAAAAAACGGACTACAAAATTAGAAATTTTAAGACCCGATGTTGTACAGCATACCTTTAATTTTCGGAAGGATTGGTTTGAGGCAGCTCATAAACCTTCTCTCGGACATAATCGGCCCACTGTTGCTGGGTTCTGGATTTGTCGAAAGTAGTGTAGGAAATGGGCTTGCCAAAATAGATCTCTACCTTTTTTTGCCGGTGGCGGTAAGTTTCGTCGGGTAAAAGGAACATTTCGAGGTTCCATTTGATCCTGAAAAATTTGCGCAGGTTGGCGAGCAGATAAAAGCGGTTGGAGTTTTTTCCGCCAAAAAACACCGGTATCACGTCGCGTTTGTATTCAATCGATTTTGAAATAAAATGTTTGCGCCACTCCAGGTCGACCACCTCTCCTTTTAACTTCCGTGAAGCGTATCCCGAAGGAAAAATCAGGATCTGGAGATCGGAGGCGTAGGCCTGCTGCAGGGCAAGCGCAGCCTCCCGGTCGTTTTTGCCGTGTTTGTTGACCGGAACAAACAACGGTTCCAGGTGAGGAATGTTCATCAGTACATCGTTTACCAGAAACTTGAAATTCCCGAGTCGTTTGTAGACGTTTTCCATCAGCAACATCGAGTCGAAACCTCCCAGCGGATGGTTCCCGGCAAAGATAAACCGCCCCGAGGGGGGGATGTTTTCTGCCCCGTAAACTTTTTCGGTCACCTCGAAATCCCGCACAACGGCATTCACAAATTCAATTCCGGTTAAATGACCGTTGCGTTCCAGAAAACCGTTGATGAAGTCGATCCGCATAACCCGGTGGATGAAACGGTATACAAAACCAGGCAACAGCCGGGCTACCGAAGGGCTTTTTTCCTTGATGATTTCACGGATGTCAATTGGTTTGAAGGTTTTCTGTTCGTTTTCTTCCAGCATGGTTTTCCAAATTAACGCGGCAAATAAATAAAAATAACCCACATGATGAAACAGTGCAGCGTTTCTTTTTTACCGGGGCTGCTCTTGCAGGGATTTTTCTTTTTATTAACCTTTGCAGGCGAGTTATTAACCGGTGTTTTGTTAACATTTCCTCCGGAAGTAAGGTCCTGTCAGAGTGTTTTTTGTGTAGAGTGAACTGCTGGTGTCGTATTGGGTTTTCAACATTTTTTCAACATCATTTGAACAAATTCGGTGGTGGATCAATTTGGAATAACTTGTCACAAAGTGTCAGGGTTTGGAATATAATTTATACTTTTACTCTTGAAATATAGTGTATTAATCATGGTTCGATTCTCCGCCAGATACAATGCTTTGATCGACGATAAGGGAAGAGTAGTCCTCCCCGCCGCGTTCAAGAAAGCCATGGGCGACTTGGCGGAGGAGCCATTGGTGGTGGAGAAGGACATCTACAAGGAGTGTCTGAATATTTTTCCGGAGAAATACTGGAACCAGCGGCTCGATGCCATTGAAAAGCAGTTGAACCAGTTTGATGAAGAAGATGATGATTTGCTGGCCGACCTGTATGAAAATTACACCACGGTGACCCTGGCTCCCAACGGAAGGATCAATATCCCCTCTGATTTCCTGGATCATGCAGGAATCCGGCGTGATGTGGTTCTGGTGGGAAAAGGGAAATCGATCCGTATGTGGGACGAGGAGAAATACAACGAGGCCAAAAAAGTGCGGAAACCCCTTCGCGATATGTTCCGCGAGCGGCTGGGGAATAACCCTGAAAACGGTGAACAATGAGGATCTATCACACGCCGGTTTTGTTGAAAGAGAGTGTTGACGGGCTGGCTATCCGGCCCGACGGCATTTATGTGGATGCCACCTTCGGCGGCGGCGGGCATGCCCGCGAAATCCTGAACAGGCTGGGCGACGGAACCTTGTTTGCCTTCGATCAGGATGAGGATGCTGCCGGGAATGCTTTTAGTGATCACCGGCTTTTTTTTATCAGGCACAATTTCCGTTACCTCAAAAATTTCCTTCGTTTTTATGACGTGGAGCAGGTCGACGGGATCCTGGCCGACCTGGGAGTCTCTTCGCACGATTTTGACGAGGCCTCCCGTGGCTTTTCGTTCCGGTTCGAAGGGGCGCTCGATATGCGGATGAACCGCGACGCCACCTTCACGGCTGCCGACATCGTCAACCAGTACGATCACGACCGGCTGGCAACCCTGTTTCGCGAGTATGGCGAAATGAATAACGCCGGCCGACTGGCTGCTGCAGTGGTGGCTGCCCGGCAGGTGCACCCGCTCAACACCACCGGACAACTGCTGAAAGCCATCGAAAAATGTGTGCCCAAAGCCATTGAGAAAAAATACCTGGCGCAGGTTTTTCAAGCCCTGCGCATGGAAGTAAACGACGAAACCGGCGCGCTGAGGGAATTCCTGACCTCGGCACTCGACGTGCTCCGCCCGGGCGGAAGGTTGGTGGTAATCACCTACCACAGTATCGAGGACCGGTTGGTGAAAAATTTTATGAAAGCAGGAAATTTTGAAGGAAAAATACACAAGGATTTCTACGGGAATGTGCTCACCCCTTTTGAGCTGGTCAACCGTAAAGTGGTGGTTCCGGCCGAAGAGGAGGTGACGCAAAACCCGCGTTCGCGGAGCGCCAAACTGAGGATTGCTGAAAAAACAGGAGAGTAGTATGGGAAAGAAAAACAGCGCCGGCGGGAAAAAGCCAAATGTGAGTTCTTTTTTGCGGGGGACCATCTTAACCGATGACCGGGTAACCCGCCAGATCCCTTTTATCCTTTTTTTGGTATTTCTGGGGTTGCTCCTCATTACCAACCGCTACCGCTGCGAAAAAGTGATCCGCGAGATCCATGTCCTCCAGGATACCGTCGACGACCTCAAGTCGCAGTCCATCACCAACTCGGCCAAACTGATGAACATGAGCAAACCCTCGGAAGTACTCGAACGGGTACGCGCCGCCGGGTTAAAACTCGATGAGCCCATCAGGCCCCAGCAGCGAATTGTGGTCGATAAAATAAAGGAGAAAAAATGAATATCCGGAATGCGATCATATCGAGGCTGGCCGTCATTTATTTCCTGATGCTGATTCTGGGAGTGGTGGTGGTTTTTAAGCTGCTGGCCGTGCAGAATATCAAAACCGACCGGTGGAAGCAGATTGCCGATAACCTGTCGAACAATACGGTGGTGATCGAACCGATCCGCGGAAATATTTGTGCCGACGACGGAAATGTCCTGGCCACCTCCGTTCCCGGTTACTACGTCCGGATTGACCTGGCCGCCCAGGGGGTGAAGCGGCAGTATGCCGAAAAAAGCGACTCCCTGGCGCTGATGCTGTCGCGGTTTTTCAAAAATGCTTCTCCTAAAGAATACAAAAGAAGGCTCGACGCCGCTTACCGCAACAGCGACCGCGGTTTTATGCTCACTCCCCGCAAAATCGATTACAACGAACTGCAGGTTATCAAGAATTTCCCGATCCTCCGCAAAGGAACCTTTGGCGGCGGACGCATTATTATACAGGAGAACAAACGGGTGCTTCCGCTCGGCAAGCTGGCTGCCCGAACCATCGGAACCCTCAACAAAGGAGCTGGTGGCGGCACAAAAGGCGACGTGGGAAACACCGGGATTGAAGGCTCTTTTGAAACATACCTGAAAGGTGAAGAGGGCGTGGCTTACCGCCAGAACCTGTCGGGGCGCTGGCTCGACCGGATCGAAATCGAACCCAAAGATGGCATGGATGTCATCACCACCCTGAATATCCGCATGCAGGATATTACGGAAAGTGCGCTCGAACGCCAGCTGAAAGCCAGCAATGCCGAATGGGGAACCGCCGTGTTGATGGAGGTTAAAACCGGCGAGATCAAGGCGATTGCCAATCTCGGGCGGGTTGCCCCGGGCCATTACGAAGAAGTTTACAACTACGCACTGGGGCACGCCGGCTGCTATGAGCCCGGCTCAACCTTCAAGCTCATCTCCCTGCTGATCGCCCTCGACCAGGCGAAGGTGGACACCAGCGATGTGTTCGACACCGGAAGCGGGGTGTGGAAATACCATGACCGGACCATCTACGACAGCGACTATAAATATGGCGGGCACGGCCCCATTTCGGTAAAAAGAATTTTCGAATTGTCTTCCAACGTTGGGGTGGCCAAAATTATCACGTCGGCCTACGAAAAAAATCCGAAGGAATATGTCGACCGTATTTACGAACTGGGGCTGAACAAGCCGCTGGGGCTCGAAGTGATGGGCGAGGGTGTTCCTTTCTTTAAATATCCGGGCAATAAAGACTGGTGGGGCACCACCCTGGCCTGGATGTCGTATGGATACGAAATAAAGATGACCCCCCTGCAAATGTTGGCATTTTACAACGCCGTAGCCAACGACGGAAAAATGGTGAAACCCCGGCTGATAAAGGAGATCCGGGAGAAGGGCGCCCTGCGGGAAAGTTATAAAACCGAAGTGATCCATTCCAGGATTTTTTCACGGAGAACCATCCGGCAGGCGCAAAGTATGCTGGAAGGGGTTTGTGAAAACGGAACCGGTAAGTCTTTGCGAAACGATGTATTCAAAATTGCCGGAAAAACCGGTACCGCCCAGATCTCTTCGGGACAAAGCGGGTACGGGAAGGGACTCTACCTGGCTTCGTTTGCCGGATATTTTCCGGCCGACGACCCGCTCTATTCGATGATCGTCACCATCAACAAACCGCAGGGAGCTTACTATGGCGGTTCGGTTGCCGGACCTGTATTTGCCGAAGTAGCCGAAAAAGTGTATGCCTACCTCTTACAGGGAAAGGGAAAACCCGAAGAAACTCCCGGAGAAGAAATTGCCCCGGCAGTTAAAAGCGGCATGACACACGATCTGCTGCAGGTGCTCGATGAGCTGAATGTGGACACCGACAGCTCTAATCCCGACACCGATGTGGCCAAAGTCAAACGCGAGGATAACAACCTGATTCTGGAGGACTACAAAGTTTCAGACGGTGTAGTCCCCGATGTCCGCGGGATGGGCGCCAGCAATGCCGTTTATCTGCTCGAAAATGCCGGACTTCGGGTCAGAATCAGCGGCGTTGGAAAAGTGAAATCACAATCCATACCGGCAGGCAGGAAATTTAAGAAAGGTCAAACAATTCTTTTGACACTGGGATAACGATATGAGGAAGAACTGGAAAGAGCTGATTCCCGAAGAGGGTGTTCTCCGGACAGAGGGAACTTACAACGGCGAAGTGCGCGGCGTTGCTTTCGACTCGCGCAACGTGCAGCCGGGATTTATTTTTGTGGCCCAGCAGGGTGTGCATGCCGACGGACATTCGTTTATCCCGCTTGCGGTGGAAAAAGGTGCGGCCGTGGTGGTTTGCCAGACGTTGCCCGGTCAGCTGGCCGAAAATGTGGCCTACGTCCAGGTGGAGGATTCAAACAAAATGCTGGGACTTTTGTCGGCTGCCTGGTACGACTTCCCCTCCCGGAAGCTGAAGGTGGTTGGTGTAACCGGTACCAACGGAAAAACCAGCATCGCCACCTTATCTTACCAGCTTTTTACCCGGCTGGGGTACAAAGTGGGGCTGCTCTCCACCATTCAGACCATTGTGGCCGACAGCGCCGAAGTGGCTACCCACACCACCCCCGACGCCCTGCGCATCCAGTTTTTGCTGGCGCAAATGGTCGAAGCCGGCTGCGACTATTGCTTCATGGAGGTCAGTTCGCATGCCGTGGTGCAGGAACGGATTGCCGGAATCGATTTTGCCGGGGGAATTTTTACCAACCTCACCCACGACCATCTCGACTATCATAAAACTTTTGCCGAATATCTCCGCGCCAAGAAAACTTTCTTCGACGGATTGCCCGCAACCGCCTTTGCCATCACCAATTCCGACGATAAAAACGGACGGGTAATGGTGCAGAATTGTAAAGCCCGGCAGCTGACCTATTCAACCCGTACCGTGGCCGACTACCATTGCAAAGTGCTCGAAAGCCATTTCGACGGTATGCTGCTGAATATCGACGGGCAGGAGGTGTGGACCCATTTCGTCGGAAAATTTAACGCCGCCAACCTGCTGGCTGTTTACGGAACTGCCCTCCAGCTGGGACAAAAAAAGGATGAAGTGCTGAAGCTGATCAGCGAACTGATGCCGGTGCGCGGACGCTTCGAGGCGGTTCGCAGTTTCGACGGGAAAATGGCCATTGTGGATTATGCCCATACACCCGATGCCCTTAAAAATGTGCTGGCAGCCATTGCTGAAATCCGGACCGGAAACGAACAGGTCATCACCGTGGTTGGCGCCGGCGGCGACCGCGACCGTACCAAACGCCCCGAAATGGCGAAAGAAGCGCTGCTCGGCAGCGACAAGGTGATCCTCACTTCCGACAACCCGCGGACCGAAGACCCCGAAGCCATCATCCGCGACATGGAGGCCGGGGTGGATGCCGCCAGCCGCCGGAAAGTCATCTCGATCACCAATCGCCGCGAAGCCATCAAAACAGCCATTTACCTGGCAGCTCCGGGCGATATCATTCTGGTGGCCGGCAAAGGTCATGAAGATTACCAGGAGATCAACGGCGTGAAGCATCACTTCGACGACAAAGAGGTGATTCGGGAATTTTTTGGAATCGACTAACTGATATAATGCGATGATTTACTATTTGTATGAACTGCTGAAAGACTATAACATCCCGGGAATGGGGATGGTCCAGTATATCTCTTTCCGCTCGGGGGCGGCGGTTATCCTGTCGCTCTTTATCACGATGGCTTTCGGGAAAAAGCTGATTCTGTACCTGCAGCGAAAACAGATCGGGGAAGAGATCCGCGACCTGGGGCTGGAAGGACAGTTGCAGAAGAAGGGAACTCCCACCATGGGAGGGATCATTATTCTGGCCTCTATCATTATCCCGACCCTGCTGTTTGCCCAGCTGCACAATATTTATATCCTGCTGATGCTCATCACCACCACCTGGCTGGGGATGATCGGCTTTGCCGACGACTACATCAAGGTGTTTATGAAAAACAAAAAAGGGTTGGCCGGAAAATTCAAAATTCTGGGGCAGGTCGTTCTCGGGTTGATGGTGGCCGCCACCCTGCTGCTGAGCGACGAAGTGGTGGTCCGCGAACCACTGGTTTCGGCCAAAGGCGAAAGTGTGGAGGTGATGGTGGAGGACCAGGCCACCGGCGAAAGAAAACTGCAGGAAGTTACCCGCGAGGTGAAATCGACCAAAACTACGCTTCCTTTTATCAAAAATAACGAATTCGACTACGCCTGGCTGGTAGGTTTTGCCGGCAAGCAGGCCAGCTGGCTCCGCTGGCTGGTTTATGCGCTGGCCATCATTCTGATCATCACCGCAGTTTCGAATGCCGCCAACCTCACCGACGGCCTCGACGGCCTGGCGACCGGCACATCGGCCATCAGCGGCGCCACTCTTGGCATTCTTGCCTACGTGAGTGGTAACGTGATCTATGCCAATTATCTGAACATCATGTATATTCCCAATATTGGCGAGTTGACGGTGTTCATCGCGGCATTTATCGGTGCGACGGTCGGTTTTTTATGGTACAACTCCTATCCGGCGCAGGTTTTTATGGGCGACACCGGCAGTTTGGCGCTTGGCGGGATCCTTGCCGTTTTTTCAGTCATCATCCGGAAAGAAATTCTTATCCCGCTGCTTTGCGGAATCTTTCTGGTGGAAAACCTCAGCGTGATGATGCAGGTCGGCTGGTTCAAATATACCAAACGCAAATATGGCGAAGGGCGCCGGATCTTCCTGATGAGCCCGATTCATCACCATTTTCAGAAGAAGGGAATCCCGGAAGCCAAAATTGTAACCCGGTTTTGGATTGTGGGAATTATCCTGGCTGTTTTCACCATCGTAACGCTAAAAATCAGGTAACATGGCCGAAAATGTTGTCATACTGGGAGCAGGCGAAAGCGGGGTAGGAGCAGCTATTCTGGCGCAGCAGAAGGGATTCGGAGTTTGGGTCTCTGACAAGGGCGCCGTGAAGGAAAAGTACCGCGAGGTATTGCGCAGCCGCCAGATCCCGTGGGAGGAGGGCACCCATTCGATGGACCGCATCCTGGAGGCCGCACTGGTGATCAAAAGTCCCGGCATTCCCGAGAGTGCGCCGGTCATTGCAGAAATCCGCCGGAAAGGGATTCCGGTTATTTCCGAGATCGAATTTGCCGGACGATACACCAAGGCCCGCAAAATCTGCATCACCGGCAGCAACGGAAAAACCACCACCACCCTGCTCATTCATCACCTGCTCACCCAGGCCGGTGTGGATGCCGGTCTGGCCGGAAACGTGGGGAAAAGTTTGGCCTGGCAGGTGGCCGAAGAGCCGCATGAGGTTTATGTGATTGAACTGAGCAGCTTCCAGCTCGACGGGATGTACGATTTCAGGGCCGACGTGGCCATCCTGATGAATATCACCCCCGACCACCTCGACCGGTACGGCTACCAGATGCAGAATTACGTGGACTCCAAATTTAGGATCATCCAAAATCAAACGGCAGCAGACTACTTCGTCTTTTGCGCCGACGATCCGGTTACCTGCCGTGAAATGACCAAACGGGAAATAAAAGCCACCTGTATTCCTTTTTCGCTGGGCCAACCAGCCGGCGGAACGGGGGCAGGGATTCAAGATAATCAGCTAATTATTGAACTAAAAGAAAAACAATTCAGTATGTCTATTCTGGATTTAGCCTTACAGGGCAAACACAACACCTACAACTCCATGGCTGCCGGTATTGCCGGCATGGTTTCGGAAATCCGCAACGAAAAGATCCGCGAAAGCCTTTCCGATTTTAAAGGAGTGGAACACCGGCTCGAGCGTTTTTTGAAAGTACATGGGATCGAATTTGTCAACGACTCCAAAGCAACCAACGTCAACTCGACCTGGTATGCCCTGGAAAGTATGACCCATCCGGTGGTGTGGATTGCCGGCGGCGTAGACAAAGGCAACGATTACAGCATGTTGATTGAGCTGGCCCGCGAAAAAGTAAAGGCCATTGTTTGTCTGGGGGTCGACAATTCCAAGATTCACCAGGCGTTTGGCGGGGTGGTCCGGAACATTATCGACGCGCAGAGTATGGCCGAGGCGGTCAAATCGGCCTACTACCTGGCCCGCAACGGCGATGTGGTGCTGCTTTCGCCCGCCTGCGCCAGCTTCGACCTTTTTGAGAATTACGAAGACCGCGGCGCCCAGTTTAAGCGTGAGGTGAGAAATTTGTAACCAGCCGGTTTTATGGATTTGACGCTGAAAAATATTATCAAAGGCGACAAAGTCATCTGGGTGGTGCTGATGCTGCTTTCGTTGTTTTCGCTGCTCATTGTTTACAGCGCAACCGGTGCATTGGCTTTCCGGCAGGCTTCGGGAAATACGTTTTATTACCTGGTCAGGCAACTGGTATTCCTCGGACTGGGATTCGGGATCATCCTGCTGATGGTCAACGTAATCCCGGTGAAGGTCTATTCCATTATTTCGCGCGTCCTGGTGATTGTCAGCGTCTTTTTCCTGGGAGCAGCCGTGGCCCTCAAGTTTGCCGGATTGGCGGGCGATTCGTCGGGACGAACCATTAACCTGGGGTTCATCTCTTTTCAGCCTGCCGAAATTGCCAAACTGGGGCTGGTGATGTATGCCGCCAAAATTCTGGGAATCGAGCAGGAGTCGAAAGATGGACTGAAAAGGGCTTTCATTAAAATCATGATCGCCTCTTCGGTAATTTGCGGGATGATTATGCTCTCCAACTTTTCGACAGCCGCCCTGCTTTTTGCCACCATCATGTCGATGATGTTCATCGGTCGGGTGCCGATTCGTTATCTGCTGCTGGTGGTGGCTGCCGGCATCGGGTTGGTGGTGCTCATCTATTTTACGGCCGACAAGCTTACCGCCCTTCCCTCGCGCTTTTCCACCATCAAAGGACGGCTCGAGCGGTTTATTCATGGCGATCCGGCTTCGGAAAAAGGGATCACCCAGGCCGACTATGCCAAGCTGGCGATTTACGAAGGCGGCCTGATCGGAAAGGGGCCTGGCAACTCCGATGTGGCCAATTACATGGCTGCGGCTTACAACGACTTTATTTTTGCCATCATCGTCGAAGAATACGGAATGATTATCGGGGTGGGAATCGTATTCCTGTACCTCATCTTTTTTTTCAGGGGAATTATTATTGTCCGGAAAACCAACCGGACCTTCCCTGCCTTTCTGGTCACCGGCCTCACCCTGATGCTGGTGTACCAGGCCATGATCAACATAGCGGTTTCCACCGGGGTTTTCCCGGTAACCGGACAGCCACTGCCCTGGGTGAGTATGGGCGGAACGTCGCTGCTGTTTACCTCGGTGGCTTTTGGCTGTATTTTGAGTGTGAGTTACCAAAACCAGAAAAACAGGGAGGTGCAGGCACCGGTGGTGCAGGTTACCGTTCCTGATGAAGACCAGGAGATGCAGTAGTATGGAAGAGTTACGTGTAATTATTAGCGGTGGCGGAACCGGCGGGCATATTTTTCCGGCCCTGGCGATCGCCGGGGAACTGAAAAACCGTTTCCCGCACTGCGAGCTGCTTTTCGTGGGGGCGCTGGGCCGGATGGAGATGGAAAAAGTTCCGGCTGCCGGATTTCCGATTGTTGGATTGCCCGTGATGGGCTTTCCCCGCAAACCGGGACTCAACACTTTCCGCTTTTTTGTGCAGTTGTTTCAGAGTATGCGCAAAGCCCGCAAGGTGGTGCGCGATTTTCGTCCGCACGTGGTGGTGGGGGTAGGCGGGTACGCCAGCGGTCCGCTGCTGCGGGCTGCGGTTTCGCGTGGAATCCCGGCGCTCATCCAGGAGCAGAACTCTTATGCCGGCATCACCAACAAACTGCTGGGGAAAAAGGCCAACCGGATTTGTGTGGCCTACGAAGGGATGGAGCGGTTTTTCCCCCGGGAAAAGATCGTCTTTACCGGAAACCCGGTGCGTCAGAACCTGCTGGACCGGGCGGCGGAAAAAGGGGAGGCGCTTGCCTTTTTTAGTATTTCCTCCGGCCGGAAGGTGATGTTGATCGTGGGAGGAAGCCTGGGGGCACGCACGCTCAACAACGCTGTTCTGCAGAACCTGGAACAGATCAGGCAATCGGAGCTGGAGATTATCTGGCAAACCGGTTCGCTCTATTTCGAAGAGATGAAACAGAAAACCGAAGGGATTCTGCCGCCCAACCTGCATCTGCATCAGTTTCTGAACCGGATGGACCTGGCTTATGCGGCGGCCGATGTGGTGGTGTCGCGCGCCGGCGCCGGAACCATCAGCGAATTGTGTCTGGTGGGAACACCGGTGGTGCTGGTCCCCTCACCCAATGTAGCCGAAGACCACCAGACCAAAAATGCCCAGGCCCTGGTCGATAAACAGGCGGCCGTGTTGGTCAGAGACCATGAAATTGGCGAAAAACTAATGTCCGAAATCGCGTCGCTGGCAGCCGATGAGGCCCGGATGACAGCGCTTTCGGAGAATATCCGCAAACTGGCCCGCCCCGAAGCGACCCGCCGGATTGTGGATGAAGTGTTAAAATTGATACACCGATGACCGGATTCGAAAACATACAAAATATTTACTTCCTCGGAATCGGAGGGATCGGGATGAGTGCGCTGGCCCGCTGGTTCAACCATTTGGGCTTCCGGGTGGCCGGTTATGACCGCACCTCTACCGCCCTCACCACAGCGCTGCAATCCGAAGGGATTGAGGTGCACTTCGACGACCGTGGAGAGGAGGTACAAACATTGGTCGGGCAGCCCGAAGATACGCTGGTGGTGTTTACCCCGGCCTTGCCGGCCGACCACGGCGAATGGAACTGGCTGCAGCAGCACGGGTATTCTGTTTTGAAACGGTCGAAAGTGCTCGGAATGCTCTGCAACCGCTCAAAATGCCTGGCGGTGGCCGGCACCCACGGAAAAACCACGGTCTCGACCATGGTGGCAACCATCCTGGAGCAGACCGCCAAGGGTTGCGGCGCTTTCCTGGGAGGGATCTCGAAAAATTTCGGATCGAACCTGTTGTTGCCCGGATCTTCGGCCGAATGGATGGTTACCGAAGCCGACGAGTACGACCGCTCTTTCCTGCAACTGACCCCCGATGTGGCGGTGATTACGGCGATGGATGCCGACCACCTTGATATTTACGGCGGCCTCCGCGAGGTGCAGGAGTCGTTCCGGCTGTTTGCCGCCCAGATCCGGGAAGGTGGAAAGCTGGTTACCAAGAGGGCGCTGAAAGAGAACTTCACCCGGCTGGCGGGTATTACGGTTTTCACCTATTCGGTGGACGGACCTGACGACTTTTTTGCCTCGGGACTTAACCTCGATGCAGCAACCCGTAACTACCGTTTTAGGTTGCACACCCCGGCCGGATTGACTCCCGAAATTGCGCTCTCCTATCCGGGGCTGGTGAATGTGGAAAATGCAGTGGCAGCCGGTGCGGCAGCGTTTCTGGCCGGTGCTTCGTTTGAAGAGATCGGCGCCGGACTGCAAAGCTACCAGGGCGTCAAACGCCGTTTCGACATCCGCTACCGCGACCAACATGTTTTGTACATCGACGACTACGCCCACCATCCCGAAGAGTTGCGGGCGTTTATCTCTTCGGTGAAACTCTTGTTCCCCGGAAAGAAAATCACCGGCATTTTTCAGCCGCATCTCTACAGCCGCACCCGCGACTTTGCGCCTGAATTTGCCCAAAGTCTCGACCTACTCGATGAAGCCTGGCTTTTACCGGTTTATCCGGCGCGCGAGCTCCCGATCGAAGGAGTCTCGTCGGAGCTGATTTTCCGGATGATGAAGCAGGAGAAGAAGCTGCTGCTGCAGAAAAACGAGGTGGCTGAAACCATCCGCCACTCGAAACCTGAAATATTACTCACCATGGGAGCGGGCGATATCGACCTGATGATCCCGGAAATTGTGGAAACACTAAAAAGGATGGGGGAATGTTGAGAAAAATTGCATATATAACGGGTTGGGTTTTGCTGGGCGCTTACCTGGTGGTAACCGTCGCTTTTACGGTGCACGAAACCGCCGGGATCACCTGCCGTGAAATTGCAATTAACGACGACGAGGATCAGCTCATCCGGCTCAGCCGGGCCGAAGTGGCGCGGATGGTACGGTCGGTCGACAAAAAGCTGATCGGACGCAAACTGGACGATATCGATACCGAGGCCATCGAGGCCCATCTGGCCAAAAACAGTACCATCCTGAAAGCCGATGCCTACAAGCTGGTGGTGAAAGACAGTGTGAAGTACAAAGGTGTTGTGGCCGTAAAAGTGAAGTACCGCAAACCGGTCTTCCGCGTCTTATCTTCCAGCGGCGATTTTTATATGGACGAAAGCGGGCACTCCTTCCCGGTTTCGATCAACTACTCGGCCAACGTACTGGTGGCTTCGGGAAATATTTCGAAGGAGATGGCCCGCGAAGAGTTGTTGCCCTTTGTGGCATTCCTGGAGGACGACCCCTTCTGGAAAGCGCAGATCGCACAGGTTTATGTAAACGGCAACGGCGAACTGCTGCTCACCCCCCTGGTGGGCGATCAGGTTATCGAATTCGGCCCGGTCGATGGGTACCGGAAAAAACTGCGCAACCTGCGCGCCTTTTATGAACAGGTTCTGGTAAAAAACAACTGGAACAAATACGAACGGATTAGTGTGAAATACAGCAATCAGGTAGTTGCTAAAAAAAGAAAATAATATGGCTTCAAAACAGGAAATTGCGGTCGTTGTTGACATCGGCACCACTGAAATTGTGGGCGTTGCCGGACAGATGAATGTAAACAACAGAATTGAAATTTTGGGGCTGGCAAAAGTTGCCTCCCGTGGAATCAAACGCGGCGTAGTCCTCAATATTGATGAGTTCTCGGGTGCGCTGAACGAACTGATCAGCAGGCTGGAGCAGCAGTTCGACGGGCGCATTGGCCAGGTGGATGTGGCTTTGGCCGGGCAGTCGGTGCAAACTTTCGACTTCAAAGGGGTGCGCTACACCGGTGAAACCGGCCTGGTCACCCAGCAGGATATCGACTACCTGCTCAACGAAGCCCGCAATATGCCGCTGGAATACGGCCATAAAATTTATCATATCTTCCCGCAAAATTACATCATCGACGAGGAGCCTGATATCAGCGTTCCGGTGGGGCACGCGGGCCGCAAAATCGAAGCGTTTTACAAACTCATCACTGCACCCGTCTCGTACCGGGCCAACGTGGAAAAAGCGCTTGCCAAAATGGGGGTGGAGCTGGGAGAGTTTATGATCTCGCCGGTGGCAACGGCCGAATCGGTTTTGAGCGCCGACGAAAGAGAGGCCGGCGTGGTGCTGGTCGATCTGGGGGGCGGAACCACCAAAATGTCGGTTTTCTACGAAGGCAATTTGTGTCACGCCGCCGTTATTCCGTTTGCCGGCGATGTGATCACCCGCGATATCAAGGAGGGGTGCTCCATCCTGCTGCGGTCGGCCGAGCAGCTGAAAGTGCAGTTCGGACAGGCCATGGGCGACTTTGCCGAAGAGGACAAAGTGGTCACCATTCCGGGGCAAAACGGCTGGGAACCCAAGGAGATCTCCTTCAAAAGCTTGGCTTACATCATTCAGGCCCGGCTGGAGGAGATTGTAGACAGCATCTATTTCCAGATAGAAAAATCGGGGTATCTGAACCGGCTGGCACAGGGAATTGTGCTCACCGGCGGAACCGCCAACCTCTCCAACCTGGTGCAGCTGGTAAAATACCGCACCGGCATGGATGCGCGTATCGGCTTTTCGCTGGTAAAACTGGCCGGCAAACAGACCGAGTGGGAAAAGCCGGATTACATCACGGCATTCGGCTTGTTGAAAAAATCACTTGAAGAGGGCTCTTCCCGCGAGCGGCCGGCGGTGAAAAACGGCTCCCGGTCGGGCAGGAAAGGAAGCGGCAAGGGGATTTTCAGTGCGTTGGGCGAAAAAGTTTCCCAACAAATCAGTATCATGTTCAACGACGACGACTCTTCCATGTAACCGATAAAACTGATCCAAATGACTGAAGATTTAATTACTTTCCAGTTCTCCCGGGACTCTTCCTCGATCATCAAGGTGATCGGAGTGGGAGGCGGGGGGTGCAACGCCGTCAACTACATGTTTGAAGAAGGCATCCGCGATGTCGACTTTGTGGTGTGCAACACCGATGCGCAGGCGCTCGAAAACAGCCCGGTTCCGGTACGTATCCAGCTGGGGATGACGCTCACCGAAGGGCGCGGCGCCGGCAACCGCCCCGAAATGGGGGAAGAAGCCGCCCGCGAAAGTTACGAGGATGTCAAAATGGTGCTGGAAGAGAACACCAAAATGGTGTTCATCACCGCCGGAATGGGCGGGGGAACCGGCACCGGTGCAGCGCCGGTAATTGCCCGGCTGGCCCACGATATGGGAATTCTGACGATTGCCGTGGTGACCATTCCCTCGCCGGCCGAAGGAAAGAAACGCTTTAGTCAGGCGATCGAAGGGATTAAAAAACTGAGCGAACATGTCGACAGCATGCTGGTGGTGAGCAACCAGCGGCTGCACAGCATCTACGGCGACCTGCCCGCCCGGCAGGCATTCCGGCTGGCCGACAACATTGTTTGTACCGCCGTGAAGGGTGTTGCCGAAATCATCACCGTCCACGGAAATATCAACATCGACTTTGCCGATGTCTACACCGTGATGAACAACAGCAAGGTGTTTATCATGGGAACCGGACACGGAGCGGGCGAAGGGCGTGCCCTCAAAGCTGTGAAGGAGGCGCTCGAGTCGCCCCTGCTCGACGACAACAGCATCCGCGGGACGAAAAACATTCTCCTCAATATCATCTCCGGAGAAGATGAAATTACCATTGGCGAGATCGGCGAGATCATCGAATATCTCCAGAACGAAGCGGGCCAGGAAGCCGACATCATCTGGGGAAATGGCTACGATAAATTTATGGGTGATAAGATCAGCGTGACCATCCTGTGTACCGGGTTCCGCGCCAATCCCAATCCGCTGTTTAACGAGCCCAAACCGGCCGAAAAGATCAACCTCTTCGACCAACAGCCGCCCCAACGTGCTCCAAAACCGGAGCCGGCACCGGTTTTAAACCTGGAAGAGGAGCCAGAGCCGGAGCTCACGATCGACAAAAATTTTTCGAGGCCGCAAGTGGCCCGCGAACCCAAAATGGCGCAGCCGGTAAAACAGCCGGCGCCCAAAGTACAGAAGAAAAAGCAAGCTGTTCCCGATTCGGAATCGAGCATCGACAACTGGTTTTACCGCAAGTTCGGAAGGTTGTTCGAAGACGACGACCAGTCATTGTAATCCTTCATATAACCAGTCACTAACGCAAAAATTCAAACAAGATGACCATCGACAAAATTAATTTTCAGTTTGAAAAGAATCCCGGCTCCATCATCAAGGTGATTGGTGTGGGAGGCGGTGGCGGAAATGCTGTGAATCACATGTTCCGGCTGGGTATCCGCGATGTTGACTTTATTGTGTGCAACACCGACTCACAGGCGCTGGCCGGAAGCCCGATCCCCGTGAAAGTACAGCTGGGGTCCTCGCTCACCGAAGGACGCGGTGCTGGTAACAAACCCGAAACCGGACGGCAGTCTGCCATCGAAAATATTGACGATGTACGCAAGGTTTTGGAGACCAATACCAAAATGGTGTTCATTACTGCCGGGATGGGCGGTGGCACCGGCACCGGCGGCGCGCCGGTTATCGCCCAGCTGTGCCGCGAACTCGGATTCCTCACGGTAGGAATTGTCACGATCCCGTTCCGCAACGAGGGAAAACGCCGCATCTCGCAGGCTGTTGAAGGAATTCAGGAGATGGAGCAGCATGTAGACTCACTGCTGGTCATCAACAACGAACGGATCCGTGAAATGTACGGCGACTTTCCCATTTCGCAGGCATTTGCCAAAGCCGACAATGTGCTGGCTACCGCGGCCAAAGGAATTGCCGAAATCATCACGGTGCCGGGCTATATCAACGTGGACTTTGCCGATGTGGAAACGGTGATGCGCCAAAGCGGCGTGGCCATCATGGGAACCGGAATCTCCGAAGGAGAAGGCCGCGCGGTGGATGCCGTTGAAAAAGCGCTGATGTCGCCCCTGCTGAACAACAACAACATCCGGGGTGCTAAAAATATTTTGCTGAACGTAACCTCCGGAGACTCGGAAATTACGATGGACGAAATCGGCGAAATTACCGACTACATCCAGCAGAAAGCCGGTTTTGAAGCCGACCTGATCTGGGGGAACGGTGTGGACGAAACGCTGGAAAACCAGATTTCGGTAACGGTGATCGCCACCGGATTCAGCACCAGCAGTATTCCCGAAATGCTGGTCAATAAAAAACAGCCCAAAGAGACCCATGTACTGGGCAGCGAACCTTACCAGCCGTCGCGCCCGCAGCCCGTGCGCCCGTCGAAACCCGACGAACGGCCACACTCTTCGGTCAACCAGCAGTCGATCGAATTTGAGGTGGAACCCCGCCCGGCGGCCAATCCCCGGCCGGTGAGTTTTGAGATCAACCCCCGCCCGGCCGGCAGCGAATTTGACCTCCTCTATCCCAAAACCGTCCGCGAACGCGCCGAACACAGCGAAGAATCGCGGCTGAAAGTGGATTTTTCGGGAATGAGTGAAGAGGATGTTGACCGGATGGAAAATGTGCCGGCCTACATCCGCAAACAGATGAAAGCCAAAGAACCCGGCCAGCGGAAACCTTCAGACTATTCCAGCTACTCGGTGTCGTCTGATCCGGAAAAGAAGGTGATCTTCAAGGAGAATAACCCGTATCTTCATAAAAACGTAGATTGATAAAAACGAAACAGCCATGACACTTTTTGAACAGATTAACGAAGATATTAAAGCGGCCATGAAGGCCCGTGAAAAAGAGCGGCTCGAAGCGTTGCGCAACCTGAAAAAGCTGATGCTGGAAGCCCGCGCAGCCAAAGGCGCCGGTTCTGAACTGAGCGATGACGAGTCGCTGAAGCTGGTTCAGAAGCTGGTGAAACAGGGAAGAGATTCGGCAGAGATCTACCGGGAACAAAACCGTGAAGACCTTTTTGCGGTCGAAATGGCGCAGGTGGAAGTACTGGAAACCTACCTGCCCAAGCCGCTCACCGATGCCGAACTCACCGCGGCAGTCAGGGCGATTGTGGAGAAAACCGGCGCCACTTCAATAAAAGAGATGGGCAAGGTGATGGGGATTGCCTGTAAAGAGCTGGCCGGCAAAGCCGATGGTAAAGATATTGCCGACAAAGTAAAAGCGCTTTTGTCGTAGCAGCGTTGTCCAAAACCTTCCCCCCCCGGCTCCCTTCCAACCGGACGGACCTTCCCCCCAGCCCCCTTCCAAACGGACGGGGGAGCAGGATTCTGCCTAAAATTCCGTTTTGGATATTGGATATTGGCTGTTGGGTATTGAAAATTTAACCGGACATGTCAATAAGAAACCCCGAACAAGAAATCAGAAACCGCAGAATGGTCAAATTGTCGGATGGCCAAATGGTTGATGTTTTTGCTACCTGGGACGGGTGAAGGGTTGGTAGTCCTGCCTGTTCGGGGTTAACCGGCTGTTTCGATCTCTTTCAGTTTGTCCACTGCTTCCGAAACCGAGAGGATATCGGAGAAGGTAAGGGTCAGTTTCCCCTCCTCTTTCATTCGGCACTTTTGAGGATGGGCCTGCACATACTTCAGAATTTTGCCAAATGCCGGCGACTGGAAATAGGGCGATTGCGGGTCGGCGGGGAAATAGCAGATCATCAGCTGGGTTTTCAGCACAATTTTTTCAATACCCAGGCTGAGCGCTATCCAGCGCAGGCGCACCACGCCCAGCAGTTCGGCGCTTTCGGCAGGTAACTTCCCAAACCGGTCCACCAGTCCGGCTTCAAATTTTTGCAGCTGGCTTTCGTTTTCCAGGTTGTCCAGTTCGCGGTAGAGCAACATACGTTCGGCCGATCCGGGGATAAAGCTGTCGGGGAAGAGCAGCTCCAGGTCGGTGTCGATCTGGCAGTCGTTTACATATCGGATATTCATAAACGCCTGGGCAGCTGAGGTCTCTTCCGGGGCAAACAGGTCGCCGAACTCCTCCTGTTTCAGCTCCTGTACCGCTTCGTTGAGGATGCGGTGGTAGGTTTCAAAGCCGATGTCGGCAATAAAGCCGCTCTGCTCGGCGCCCAGCAGGTTTCCCGCCCCGCGGATGTCGAGGTCCTGCATGGCGATGTTGAAACCGCTGCCCAGGTCCGAAAACTCTTCGATGGCTTTTAGTCTGCGGCGCGACTCGGCCGAAAGGGAAGCCAGCGGCGGCGTAATGAGGTAACAAAACGCCTTTTTATTGGAACGTCCCACCCGGCCGCGTAACTGGTGCAGGTCGCTCAGCCCGAAGTTTTGGGCCTGGTTGATGATCATCGTGTTGGCATTCGGGATGTCGAGTCCCGATTCGATGATGGTGGTGGCGATCAGGACATCGAACTGGCCGTTGATAAAGTCGAGCATCACTTTTTCCAGCTTCGGGCCCTCCATCTGGCCGTGGCCGACGACTGTTTTTACCCCCGGCACGATCCGGCGGATGGTCGCTTCCACTTCGTAAATATTCTGTACCCGGTTGTGGATAAAAAACACCTGTCCGTTGCGCCCGGTTTCGTAAAGGATTGCCTCGCGGATCAACTGCTCGTTAAATCCGTGTACCTCGGTGATGATCGGGTAACGGTTGGGGGGCGGGGTTTGGATGATCGACAGGTCGCGGGCGCCCATCAGCGAAAACTGCAGCGTGCGCGGAATGGGGGTCGCCGTCAGGGTGAGCGTGTCCACGTTTACTTTCAGCCGTTTGAGTTTTTCCTTCACCGAAACGCCAAATTTCTGCTCTTCGTCCACAATCAGCAACCCCAGGTCTTTAAATTTTACATCGGCGCTGACCAGCCGGTGTGTGCCGATGATGATATCCACTTTGCCTTCTTTCAGGTTGTTGAGCGCCTCTTTTATTTCGACATTAGACCGCAGCCGGCTGATGTAGTCCACCTTCACCGGAAAGTCGGACAGCCGTTCCGAAAAGGTTTTGAAATGCTGCAGGGCCAGAATGGTTGTAGGGACCAGCACGGCCACCTGTTTGTTATCGGTGACCGCTTTGAAAGCCGCACGGATGGCTACTTCTGTTTTCCCAAAACCCACGTCGCCACACACCAGCCGGTCCATCGGGATCGCTTTTTCCATATCCTCTTTTACCGCCTGGGTGGCTTTCTCCTGGTCGGGAGTGTCCTCGTAAATAAACGAGGCTTCGAGTTCGGTTTGCAGATAGGAGTCGGGCGAAAAGGTGAAACCCTCCTCCTCGCGGCGGCGGGCATACAGGGCAATCAGTTCGCGGGCAATATCCTTGACCTTGGCTTTGGTGCGGTTTTTCAGGTTTTGCCAGGCGGCAGTGCCCAGCTTGTTCAGCGACGGCGCAGCGCCATCTTTCCCTTTGTATTTTGAAATGCGGTGCAGCGAGTGGATGCTCACCAGCAGCGAATCGTTGTCGCGGTAAACCAGCCGGATGGCTTCCTGCACCTTTCCGTTCACCTCGGTTTTTACCAGACCGGCAAATTTTCCGATGCCGTGGTCCACATGCACCACAAAGTCGCCGGGGTGCAGCTTGTTCAGCTCCTGCAGCGTGATGGCTTCGCGCTGGGGGTTTCGGCTGCGCAGCCGGTAGCGGTGGTAACGTTCAAAAATCTGGTGGTCGGTGTAGCAGCACACCTGCAGGTCGTGGTCGATAAAGCCTTCGTGAAGCGCAAAAAGTACCGGTTCGAACGACGCTTTTACCTTGGTTTCGCGGAAGATATCGCGGAGCCGCTCCACCTGTTTCTCCTGGCTCGACAGCAACAGGATGCGGTAGCCTTTGTCGGAAAACTCCTGCAGGTTGGCTCCCAGCAGTTTGAAGTTTTTATTGAAAACCGGCTGTTTCGAAAGTTTGGGCTGGAAAGATAGCTGCGGCGTAAAAAACGGGTCGGAGCCGGTTTCGATGCAGGTCAGTTGACTCAGTTCCTGTTTCAGCTCGCGGCCCGCGAGTACCTCGCCGGCGGGCACCGGCGTCATATCGGGGCCTGGGTGCTGGGTTTGCCGGAAGATCGATTCGGTTTGATCGATAAAAAAGCGTGTTTCGGCGCATATCACCAGTGAGCCGGCCGGCATAAAGCGGATCAGCGAAATGCGGTCGCCGGCAAAGGCGTGGTCGCGGATATTGGGGACCAGCGTCACATGAGGATGTGTCATCTTCGAAATCTGGGTGTCGATATCGAAGCTGCGGACCGACTCCACCTCGTTGCCGAAAAAGTCGAGCCGGAAAGGATCTTCCGACGCAAAAGAGAAAACATCCACAATACTTCCGCGGACGGAAAACTGTCCCGGTTCGGTGACAAAATCGACCCGTTCGAAGCCATATTCGTAGAGGAATTCGTTGATAAAGTCGATCGAGATTTTGTCGCCTTTGGCAATGCGCAGGGTGTTGGTTTGCAGCACGTCGGGCGGCGCTACCTTTTCGGCCAGTCCTTCGGGCCAGGTTACCACCAGGCAGGTCGAGCCGCTGGTCAGCAGCCGGTTGAGCGCCTCGGTGCGCAACACCATGTTCTCCTGTTCGGGTTGCCCAAACTGTACCGACCGTTTGAAAGAAGAGGGGAAAAACAGGGTGTTCTCCTCGAGTCCCAGGCTGACCAGGTCGTCGTAAAAATAGGCGGCTTCTTCGCGGTCGGGCAGCAGCACCAGGATATTTTTGGCAGCTGCCAGGTAAAGGTTGGCGGCAAACACCGACCGGGCCGAGCCAAAAAGCCCGGGCAGGTGAATCTTTTCACCCGGGGGGGCGTCCAGCCGTTTCAGTAAATCGGCCAGTTGCGGGCGCCCTTCAAAAAATTTCAGAAAACGGGCCGCTTCCACTCGTAAAAATTTGCGGCAAAGTTAACAGATTTTGGCCTGTCGGTTTCAGAACGGCCCAAAAGCCAGCGCCAGTAAACTGAAAATTAACCTATTTCTTTACCTTTTTCTTTTCCCACGCAACCTTTTCCCGGTTTTTCCATCTTACCGAAAACAGCAGCCTGAAAAGTTGCGGCGTGCTTAACCGGAACCCTGCCCGGCTGCCGAGAATATGAAAAACAATTTTGAAATCACCCGCTAACCATCAAAAAACAAAACGTATGAAAACAAGAAAATTAAATCTGCTGCTCGTCTTCCTGCTCCTGCTGCCGCTGGGGGTGGTCCTGCTGGGGACAGGGTGCAAAAAAGAGGAAACCAGGGATGATAATTTGGTTGTTAAAGAATTTCCAATCCTGTATATGGGATATAATTTAAAACCGGAAAAAACAGTCATTATCCGCGATCAGGAGACTTTTGATAAAGTGTTTTCTAAAGAATTAGTGACCCAATTTTCAGTCATGCAGAACATTGACTTCTTCAAGTACGATGTACTTGTCGGCGAAAATTTTTATACAAGAGGCATTACTAAGTTAGAACATAGATTTACTCAATCTGGTAACTCATATCTATACAAACTAAGTGTTATTTATAATGATGCGTTACCTGCAGGGAACTTCTGTTATGGAATTATCATCAATAAGCTTCCAGCGGAAGCCAATGTCAAATTTGAAGTGACGAAAATATAATAAGTTGCTGTTGTTTCCACTTCCCTCATTTGTAAGTACGGTGCAGGCTGTTCTGCATATTGCCATTTCCGGGTGGAGGAGGGAAGCCGCCCATAAAATCTTATTTTTGGTCCAAACCAAATGATACCAAACGATGAAACAAATTTTGATGCTCCCTGTTTTGATGTTCTTTTTTTTGCAGCTGACCGCACAACCCGAACGGGCCGGCAACCCGGTCTTTCCGGGCTGGTATGCCGATCCGGAGGGAATTGTCTTCGGAAAAACTTACTGGATCTATCCAACCTTTTCGGCGCCTTACGAAAAGCAGGTTTTTTTCGACGCCTTTTCGTCGCCCGACCTGGTAAACTGGACCAAACACAGCCGGATTCTCGACACGACCCGCGTCAAATGGGCCAAACGGGCGCTGTGGGCGCCTTCGATCATCGAAAAAGAGGGGCGATATTTCCTCTTCTTCGGGGCCAATGATATTCAGAGCGACCGGGAAGAGGGCGGTATCGGGATAGCGGTTGCCGATCACCCGGCCGGTCCTTACCACGACTACCTGGGCAAACCGCTGATCGGCAAATTCCACAACGGCGCGCAGCCCATCGACCAGTTTGTCTTTCGCGATACCGACGGTCGGCACTACCTGATTTACGGCGGCTGGCGGCATTGTAACATCGCCCGGCTCAACAGCGACTTTACCGGTTTTGAGCCGTTGGCCGACGGAACGATTTTCCGGGAGATCACTCCTGAACATTATGTGGAAGGGCCGTGTATGTTTGTCCGCAACGGGAAATACTATTTTATGTGGTCAGAGGGGGGCTGGACCGGCCCCGGCTACAGTGTGGCCTACGCCATCTCCGATTCGCCGTTTGGCCCGTTTCAGCGGATCGGGAAAATTCTGCAGCAGGATCCGCAGATCGCCACCGGCGCCGGCCACCATTCGGTGATCCGGGTTCCGGGTAAAGATCAGTACTACATTGTTTACCACCGGCGGCCGCTTACCGAAACCGACCGGAATTCGCGCGTCACCTGCATCGACCGTATGTTTTTCGACGAAGAGGGGCTGATCCTCCCGGTTGTGATTACCCACGAAGGTGTTGAACGGTGCGTGATTGAATAGCTTTTGCAGCACATTGTACGCTGCTGTAAACAACAGGAGGCTGCTCCGGACAGCCTCTTGTTGTTTTGGTTTCAGAAGAAAAGGTGTTTAATTTCCGCCCGAAGAGCTGCCCGATGTGGAGCTGCCGTTGGAATCGCCGCCGCTTTTTACGTCGTCGTTGCGGATCCCGCGCTTCGCTTTTTTGATCTCCCCTTTCATCTGTCCGAACCGGTAGGAGATGTAAACCCGCACACGGCGGTTGTAGTTGTAGTTGACGCTGGTTTGCCGGAAGGTGGGATCGTCAAATTCCGATTCGTATTTGGCCCGCTTCCTGAACGGGTCGCTGACCGACAGCGAGGCGGTCACCTTCTTCTTGAACAGCTCCTGCGAAAGGCTCATGTTGGTGAAATAGAACATCGAAGATTGTCCCTGCAGCATAATGCGCGGGGAATAAATGCCGGCATACCCCGAAATGGTTCCGTTTTTCCAGGCGTTGTAGCGGGCATTGAGCGAGCCGTTGTAGCTAAATCCTTCGTTGTGGAGGTTGCGGTTGTCGTTGCTCTCCAGAATGGAATAGGTCAGCCCGAAGTTGGTGTTGAGGTTTAGCTTTTGGCCAATCCTTGCCGATCCGTAGATAAAACTTCCGTAGCGCTGGTTTTTTCCAATATTTTCGTAGGTAGTCACCCGCACCCCGTTGGGTTGCATGGTCGAAATCGACTCGATGGTGTTGTTGGTGAAAGCGCTGTTCAAACTCACATTTACGTTGTATTTCCCCGAAAATTTTCCGTACGAAAAATCGAAGGTGTGCGAAACTTCGGCATCCAGTTTTGGGTTTCCGTACCGGATGTTGAGCGGGTCAATGTCGTTTACGTAAGGGTTGAGGTACCAGATGCCGGGTCTTGAGAGCCGCTGGGTGTACGAGAGTTTCAGGTTTTGCCCTTTGTCGAGGTTTTGCGAAAGGGTGACATAGGGGATCAGGTTGAACATTTTGTTGGTAAAGGTGGTGTCGGTGGCTGATCTGAAAACGCCGTCGTTGAGGGTGCCTTCGGCGCGCAAACCGGTTTTGACGCTGAATTTTTTCAGTTTCATCACATACCCGGCATACATCCCGAAAATGTGCTGGTCGTAGTCGAGGTCGTTGAGGCGTGTTTCATCGCGTTTCCAGTCGCCCAGGGTGTTGTCGAAGAGGAAAATATCCGAGTTGCTTACGTTTTGGCGAAGGATATATTTGACGCCGGTTTCCAGCTGGTGGGTCTGGGTCAGCGGGTCGTAGTAGTCGAGCTGGAAGGTGTGTTCGGAGCCGGTGGCGTCGTTTCGCGACTTCTGCCGGTAGGAGTTGTAGTTGAGCAGCCCGATGATGTCATTGTCGCTTTCGCTGAAGGTGGGGGTGTGGTCCAGCTTATAGGAGACGGTGAAGGTTTTGTCGGGTTTTTTGAATGTGCGCTGGTAGTCGATATTCCCCGACACATAACCATGTCCGTTGTTCATGTGGTAGAGATTGTCGAAGCTTCGGGCCGGGTTCCGGTTGATGTCAAATTCGCGGGTCTGCTGCCGGTTGTCTCCGCCATATTCGCCGCGAACGCCAAAAAAGGAGAGGCTGATGAGGTTCAGCGAGTCGATTTCGTAGCTGGCTTCGCCCATTGCAAAGTTGGATAACCCTTTAAACTTGCTGGTCCCCTCGGTTTCGGTAAACCGGTTGGTGCTGCTCAGCAGGTTTTCGCGCGAGGAGAAAAACTCGCCGGCCGGGTTGCGAAAGTTGTTGTAATTGTAATTAACCGAAAAACCGAATTTGTTGACTTTGGAAGAGAGGTAGAGTCCGCCGTTGTAGGAACCTTGCGTGTCAGCTCCGGCGCTAACCCGCCCCATCAGTCCGTCTAACTGTTTTTTGGTGGTGATGATGTTGATGATCCCGCCGGCGCCTTCCGCCTCGTATTTCGACGAAGGGTTGGTGATCACCTCAATGTCTTTTATGGAGCTGGCCGGAAGGCTGCGCAGCACATCTTTCGGGTTCTGCGAAAGCATGGCCGAGTTTTTCCCGTTGAGCAGGAACTTAAAATTGGAGGTTCCTTTCAGCTGGATGTTGTCTTCGCCGTCAACCGTTACCAGCGGCACTTTGCGAAGCATCTCCAGCGCCGTATTGGTTTTTGATTCGGGATCCGATTCAATGCTGTAGACAATCTTGTCGACCTCGGTTTTTACCAGCGGTTTCTGGGCTACAACAGCCACTTCGGCAATCTTTTCCATCCCTGCCGCAATCGGGATCTTCCCCAGGTCGATCCGGGAACTCTTTCCGTCAACATCCAGCAGCGTGCTTTTGGTTTCATAACCGATCGACTGGAAAATCAGGCGGTATTGACCAACCGAGTCGAGTGCAAAACTGAAATTTCCCCCCGCATCGCTGGCCAGCCGTTTGACCACCCCCTGGTGGTCGGTTTGAATGGTGACGGTTACATACGAAATCCCTTTTCCGGAAACGGAATCGGTGACCAGTCCTTTGATCTGGTAAGCGCCGGCAGGAGTGTGTGCCTGAAGAGTGACGGTCCAAAAAAGAAAAAAAGCAGCCCAACCAGCTGCCCGGAAGGCGGTTTGAACGATTTTCATGGTTTTGATGTGATTAGTTGATAAATAAAATTCGAAGATTTCAATGTGAAGGCCTGTTTTCTGACATTAAAATAATCGGGAAGAACAAAAATAACTAATTCGTTAGTTTCAAAACT
This sequence comes from Prolixibacteraceae bacterium, assembly GCA_029975525.1. Classification (GTDB taxonomy): domain Bacteria; phylum Bacteroidota; class Bacteroidia; order Bacteroidales; family Prolixibacteraceae; genus UBA1413. The sequence continues at coordinate 58,357 of JARKOX010000146.1, forward strand.
GGCAAATCAGTTGGGGTGTTGCCAGCAAATATTTTGCCACATATTATCGTTGGAGCATTTTCTGAAAAATAAGATTCGAACAGCGGAAGTATTTACAGGGGGCTCCTGTTGCAGCAACTCGGAAGTGAGCAGACGAAGCCGGATTTTTATTAGCTTTGACCAGCTGTTCCGGATCAAAAAAAGGAAGTTTTTTCAGTAGCCCGGACAGCCATTTCATAAACGAAAAAGGAGAATAACACCATGATGACTAAAAAGATAGCCTTGTTGGCCGGCTGCATTCTGGTTTTTTTTACCGCTGTGGGGTGTGCCCCCAAAAATGATCCTGCCCCTGTTGAGCCGGGAACGTCCATTCCGGTGGCGTACTGGCTGACAACATCCAACCAGACGGCCCTGTTTGAAAAGCAGCAGAAAAGTTTGTCTTTTGTCTACACAGCCAATACCCACCCGGTGATCGAGGTGGATACCATGCAATCCTTTCAGGTAATGGATGGCTTCGGGTACACCCTCACCGGTGGCAGCGCCATTTTGCTGAACAAGATGGAGCCTGCTGCCCGCACGGCAATTCTGAATGAGATGTTTTCGACCGAGGGCAACGTGATCGTCGTGAGTTACCTGCGCCTCAGTATTGGCGCTTCCGACCTCAGCGACCGGGTGTTCTCCTACAACGATCTGCCTCCCGGAGAAACCGATCCGGAGATGAAAAAGTTCAGTCTTGCCCCCGATCGCACCGACCTGATCCCGGT
>JARKOX010000083.1 GCA_029975525.1 Prolixibacteraceae bacterium
GCATTCACCGAACGATATTCATATTTTGACCATTCAGTTACGCCGGTTAAATCGATGTTGTGTTTTTCATTGATGCTTTTGACGTACGAAGCGATGTTTTGTAATGTCCAGCGTTTACGGGTGTAGTTGGTTTCGCTAATCAATCCATTATATCCATATCCGTCTCCAGTATCGGGAAGCCAGGCATAAACGTTATCTAATAACGAAACATCAGCGCCAATTACCGTCTTTAATGTTAAACCGGCAAGGGGATTGAGTTCAAGATATCCGGTTGGCATTAAGCGGTAGGACTCGTTTTCCTGCGTATTGTTTTTTAAAACCCAAACAATGTTTGGAACTGTTAAGTCAATCGGAATTTGGTTTGCACCACGACCTAAGCTTTTAGGACTTGTAGCGTCAATGTTGTAACCAGTCGGATGTTCTTTGTTATAAACAGCTACGTTGGGCAGCATGCGGGTAGTCGCATACATGTTATCAGAAATACTATTGGTCCCTTTAATTGGTCCGGTGTTTTTTTGGTATGAAGCATTTAGGGAGAATCCGCCTTTTAGCCAATTTATTAATTTTTGATCTACACTGGCATTAAAAGTATATCGTTGAAAATCATTGTTGATAACGATACCTTCTTGTTTGCTGTATCCTCCTGAAATATAAAATTGTGTGTCATCTGCACCTCCGGCCACGGACAAAGAATGGCTGTGCTGGAAGGCATTCCGGAATACATAATCATTCCAGTTTGTATTTGTTCCCTTGTCATCCATTGCTGCTGGCAATGAGGTAGAACCAGCATTTTTCTTTTTTTCATTGGCGATCGTTACAAACTGTTCGGCATCCAGTAAGTCATACAGTTTTGAAGCTTGGGATACGGCAAACCAGGAATCATAGGTGACTTTTGTTTGTTGTGCCTTTCCTTTTTTGGTAGTAACAAGTATTACACCATTAGAGGCACGAGAACCATAAATAGCTGTTGCCGCCCCATCTTTCAAAATTTCGATTGATTCGATGTCTGCAGGATTAATGTCCGACAAGGGATTGTTGTTGGTATAGCTACCTCCGATGTTTCCTGAAGTTACGGGGACTCCGTTTACAACAACTAATGGCTGAGATCCTGAGGAAATGGTGTTAACTCCACGAATTCGGATATTTGGAGGGGTACCCAAATCTCCTGAACTTTGTGTGATTTGAACGCCGGCAGCACGTCCTGCCAACTGTTGGACAAAGCTCGGAGTAGCTTTTTCCGAAATGTCGGCTCCCTTCACCTGAGATATTGAACTGGTGACGTCTTTCTTTTTCTGAACACCATATCCAACTACAATCACTTCGTCCACCCCAATCATTTCTGATTTCAACTGGATGTTGAAGATGGTCTGGTTTCCGATTGCAACTTCCTGCGAGAGCATGCCTACAAAAGAAAATAAGAGGCTTTTCGCATCTTGCGGAACCTTTAAAATGAATTTACCATCCATGTTGGTGACGGTACCCAGTGTAGATCCTTTGACCAAGACCGACACGCCCGGGATTGCACTTCCATCATCTGCGGAGGTTACGGTTCCTGAGATCTCTTTGGTTTGAGCCAGCAGGACTTGTAATCCGATTGCGAAAAATGCAAACAGTAATGCAACTTTTTTCATAGAAATGATTTTAAGTTAGTAAATAAACAGCAAACAATATTTTGTCTCCAAGCATCAAGTCCTGCCCAATGTTTTTCCCCTCTTGTTCTTTTCGGGTCAGGACTTTTAAGCATTTTTAACAAATATAAAAACAATGGGATATATATAATATCTTATTGTTAATAAAGGTAAATTTTTATTGACCCCTTTTTTTTTAATAAGATTTTGTTTTTTAAGTGGCTGTTTGTGAGTGTTTTGGTTGCTTGTTGTTCGGATTTTTTTTAAAGCTTTTGAACCTTGAGGATTTTTTTAGGTTATTTTTTTGGTTTTTTTACCGCGAATTTTAAATGAATTTCGAGACAATTCGGTCGTTTTTGTGACAAAAAAAAGATTTTTGTTACCGTGAGGGATTTTTTTGAAGCCTTCGGAGAAGGGTTGAGTTTTTCTAAATTATCATAATTGCAAGTCAAAATTTTTTTCTGCCGATATGCTGAAAAAATAAGCGGTACTGGGCAGTTTCCATTTGTTTCGATTGAAAAGAAAACGTATTTTCGTGCCCTCTGAACGAACAATCAGTTCGGAATTACCATTTGTGAGCCGCTCTTCCGCAAGGGAGGGCGGCTCCTTGTTTTTGCGGGGTTGGTCCAAAAAAAAGGCCCCGAAACCGGAGCCTTATTATATCGTTGCCTGTTTTTTAGTCGATCGCGTCGAGCACCAGCGAAGAGGCCCCAAAAATGGCCATGTTTTCGGCATCGGATATTTCGATGGCGAGCTGGTTGTACAACCTTCTGAACGGGAAGTTGTCTTCCAGGAATTCGTTCATCGCTTCTCCGAAAAACCGGTACGATTGACTGACGGACCCGCCCAGGATGATAGCTTCGGGGGCCAGGGCAAACAGGATCGTGGCAATTGCCCGTCCAATGTGCCCGCCCAGCTCTTCAAACAGCCGCAGGGCTACGGGGTCACCAATCGAGGCCCGTTTATACATCGTTTTTCCGTCCAGTCCTTTGTCTTTAAAAAATTGTCCGCTGCAGTATGCTTCAATGTTTTTGTCGCGGTAGTAAATATTGCCGAATTCACCTGCTCCGCTCAGTCTTCCCGAGTAAAGGTGGTTGTTGATGATGATGCCTGCTCCGGCGCCGGTCCCGAGGGTGAGCCCGACGAAATTGGAATAGGCCTTCCCTTTTCCGAAATGTTTTTCGCCAACAGCAAAGCAGTTTGCATCGTTATTTACATAAACCGGCTTGTTGAAATGATCGGAAACCAACTCGGCCAGCGGAACAGAGTCCCAGCTTGGGATATTGGTCACATCGAGAACCTGTTTCTCGTCCAGGTCAACCAGTCCCGGTACCCCGATCCCGATGCCCGAAACGGAAGGGTCAAACACTTCTTCAATAGCCTGGATCACCGAACTTACCACTTCGAGTTGAGGACGATCGAACGGAGTTGGCAACATTGCCTGCCGTTTGATCTTCTCTTCATGCACCAGTCCTGCACTGATTTTTGTCCCCCCTACGTCAACACCAATGATTTTCATTTTTTTATCCATTCAGTTTTGAATCATACCTGCCAGTGGGAAGCACCCAGGCGCTTCCCGTTTTGGCGGTACAAATATAATTTCTTTTGTTGTTTCAATATGCAAACAGTCAGTTGCGTATGTGCTTGTGGTTTGTCTTTTCGATGGTCAGAAAAGGCCTTCGACTGATTTCCCCAGGGCGGCTGCCTCTTCAAGAAACTGGTTTACTGTCAGTTCACGTAGGTAAATCAGTCCGTGGGTAGCTCGCAGCAACGGAGATTCATTTTCGTAAAAGAAGTTTTTCCCCAGCAAAAACTGAATCTGCTTGTGCTGTTCCATCCACACCCGCTGGGTGAGGTCGCTGAACTTCCCGTCGAGCTGGTAGCTGGGGAATGAGGCGTTGACCTGGCTCAGGTAACAATCGGTGAACGACTTGTCGAGGGTAGCCAGCGAGTTCATGGATACCGGTACGATCACTTCCACATCCCACGGGTTGTAACGGAACCAGACGTTCCGGTAGCCAACGATCCGGAGTTTGGAGAGGTCTTCTTCCTTGTTCCATTCGGCCACGGCAGCTGCAACAGACTGCAAAACTTTGTAGTGGGTGTCGGGCCCGCTTCCTTCCGGGTCCATGGCCAGGCTGATGACGGTGGGTTTGTATTTCCGGAACTCTTCAAGAATGGGCAATACGTCGCGCGAGCGGTCGGGCTGGCTGCCAAACACATCGCCCTGGTAGAATCCCAGTCGCAGATGGTGAACGTTTTTCACGCGGATACCGTAGTGAGCCCACACCAGCTCTTCTTCGAACTCGCGGATCATCCCTTTCAGCTTCTGGATTTCGGTTGGGTTTCTGCTGCCATCGTAGCTGTTTTCCAGTACGGCAATGGTTTCGTCGAGTACCTGGACCAGTTCGTCGCAGTTTTTTACTTTCCATATTTCCACAACGGCACGTACCAGCCGGTGGCAAACTCCCCGCCGTTTTTCCTCTTCATCTTTGGCTGCAATGCTGTCCAGATAGTGGTAAACATCCTTGTCCCATTTGAAGCGGTATCCCTGTTCAAAGAAGTCGGGATAGGCAAGCATTTCGATTCTGCCTTTTCCGATAAGCTGTTTGGTTTCGTAAAGCAGATCGAGCATAAAATGGTTGGTAACCGCTGTAAAACCCGATGTCATCACTGCAAAGTGAAGGTCGTTGCTTGCCTCGCGGCTCTGGCGGTTGGTAACCGGCATGATGCCCAGCATGATGTCGTCGTGGTGCGGTCCGGTGTGGTAATAAGTCTGGTTGGTTTCCCGCTGCATTCCCTTGCGCAGTTTGGCTGTTACCGAGTCGATAACCGACTGGACGGTATGGGGATTCAAATCGGGAATTTTGCTGCAGAATTCGTCGTTTTTCAGGTCGTCGAGCGTGAGTTTGGCCCCGAATTTATTCGCCTTTTTACACAGTTCGATCACGGCTCTTTCGGTTTTTTGGTGATTCCAGGGGCCATCGTCAAAGTAAGCCCTGATGCTGTCGGTGAGTTTGACGGCTGCGCCGCGGGTGAGATAGAATCTGCTGTGGGGCGATTTCTGGAATACGGTGGCCGGGAAAAGATTGGTCGGTTCACTTTCCATGGAATCGCGAATGGTGTCGGCAATCGCTTCACCGGCTGCGTAGATGATATTTTTGGCTTCCGGATTGTAGGTAATGGTTCCCAGGCCGATGGTGATAACCAGCCGGTTGCGGGATACTTCGATCCCGCCAAGATCGGTTGCAGTGACGGCTTGTGTTTCGAAGTTGGTGGCTGTGAGGCGGGTGGCCGAATAGTGGTTGGCGCCGCGGGTGTTGAACACCACGTGGCCATCGGGCCCGATTCCGCCCAAAAAGAAGCCGATTCCGCCTTTCTCCCTGATTTTTTGTTCATATTCCACACACCAGTTGTCGATCCGGAAGATGGACTGCTGCTGCAGTTTCTCCTGCTGGGTTTTGGCTTCGCGGTAACGCAGCGAGAGGTCGATGCGCAGATCGGGGAAAACTTCTGTATAACTTTTGCCGTCGGCCAGCCCGATTTCGTCGGAGTTGATCAGCAGCGCCCGCGATTGGTCGAGTCCAAAGCCTTTCAGGTAATAGTTGGAGATGTAGTTCCACAAGCTGTTGTGCTGGTCCGGATTGATCGGGTAAAATTCAGCCGCCTGTACCAGTTGTAATCCGCGCAGGTCGGGTTTGCGGCCAGCCTGCAGTCCGTATTTGTCGAGGATTTCCCGTCCTTTGGGTTTGTCCCAGTTTTCGAGCATATATTGGGTGAAACGCAGAAAATGCTGGGCGGTTTTTCCGGTGGGCAGCGTTACTACTCCTTCCGGATGTTGGGTAACCCATTCCAGAAAGCTGAGCGCCGAGAGTAATCCTAATTTGGGGAAATTATCAACTACGATATAGGGGACCCGGGCAGTTGTTTTTTCCACTCCGGATTCCCTGATGAATGCCTGTTCAACAGGTGAAAATTGACTTTTCATAGATATCTTAATTTAAGAATTGGCTAATTTTTCGACGGCAAAGGCAGCTGCGCCGATGGTTCCGGCTCGGGTTCCCATGGCCGAAAACATGATTTCGGTGTCGTTGCTGATGTCGCGGTTGCTGTACGTGAAGATGGCCTGGTGGATGGGCGCGGTCAGGAATTGTCCGGCTTCCGCGACTTTTCCGCCAATAATGATCAGTTCGGGATTAAAGATCTGGATCAGGTGGGTAATTCCTCTTCCCAGCCAGTATCCCACTTCGGTGAGGATGGAAATGCAGAACTGGTCGCCGTCTTGGGCGGCCTGGATGACGGTGTTCGGATCGATCTTGTCAAGATTGTTGTCAACCAGGTTGCTTAGCAGCGAGGAGTTTCCGGCTTCAAGTCCTTCGCGGGCCATGCGTGCGATGGCCATAACCGAGGCAATGGTTTCGAGGCACCCTTTTTTGCCGCATTGGCACAACAGGCCGTTCTCAACCATCGGGATGTGGCCAAATTCGCCCGAAAATCCTGATTTGCCGCTGTAAAGCTCCCCGTTGAGGATGAGTCCCAGCCCGACTCCCCAGTCGATGTGGAGCATCAAAACCTGTTTTCTGCCTTTGGCCAGCCCAAACTGCTGTTCGGCAAAAGTCCTGATTTTGGCGTCGTTGTCGAAAAAGACCGGGAGCCCGAAAATTTTAGCGATCTCCTGGTCCAGGTTTTCGATGTCGGGGAAGTAGGTTTTGTTGATCCCGATGGTTTGGTTGACCAGTCCGGGCAATTCCATGCCGACTGCAATGACTTTGTCTTTCGGAATGTGGTTCTGCTCCAGAACCTCGTTCAGGTGAACATTCAGCTGGTGAAAGATCTGGAAGTCCGGTTGCATCTTTACCGGGAAGAATTGCGGCGGGGCAATCTCGCGGTTGTTACTGTTGAAAATGGAGATGATGCTCCGTTTGATATTCATGGTGATACCCACCACGTAAAAACCATCTTCGACCAAACCGTAGATGGCCGGGCGTCTGCCGCCGCTCGAATCGCCGGGTCCCAGCTCTTTTACCAGCCCTTCGGCAATCATTTCCTGCAAGAGGCTGTTGATTTTTGGGGTGCTCAGCAAAAGGTTCCTGGCCAGTTCGGCATTCGATACCGGGCCATTAAAATAGATGGTGCGGATGATCAGTTTTTTTTGGCTGATCTTTTTCTGCTCCACACCCTGGCTTTGTCCGCTGCTTTTGAATAAGTTTTCCATAAATGCATAATCCTCCCCAAAATTCCGGAAATAATTTTTCAAAAACAAGATTCTTCATAAAAATTTTAAAAAGAACATTGTTTTTTGTTTTAAAATTACGTTAGATGCGGCGTTGTTATCCGCTATTACCGGGATGTGCGGGCACAGGGAAAAATATTTCCAGCATTAAATTGAACATTTCTTCTGTTTGTTTTTTTGGAGTTACGAACAGTTTTTGATGGAGAAAATGACCGGACTTTCAGCAGTACAATTAACCTCGAACCGCGAAATTTCGCCCGGGGTTCACCTGATTGCGTATCAACGGAATGCAGGTTTTCAGCCCGGGCAGGTGGTCCGGATTACCCTCGATCCTGCCGTGCCGCCCCGTATTTACAGTATTTGCAGCGGACCGCACGAAGCGGAGATCAGGATACTTTTTAATGTCAAGGAAGATGGCTGGCTGACACCGCGGTTGGCGCGCTGCCGCACAAACGACACCATTTGGGTCTCCAGTCCGTATGGAAGTTTTTTTTGTGCCGGCGAACCCGCCTGGTGGATTGCCACCGGAACCGGAATCGCCCCTTTTTACAGCATGTTTCGGGCGGGATGGGCCGGAAATAAACGGCTCATTCACGGTGCCCGCTACCTGAACCAGTTCTATTTTGCGGAGGAGCTGAAACAGGAGATGGGCAGCCGTTATATCCGTTGCTGCTCCCGGGAGCAGGGAGATGACGTTTTTCCGGGGCGCGTTTCCGATTATTTACAGCAGGGCGGGCCACTCCCGCGCGAGGTAAAATATTATCTTTGCGGCAAAGCTTTAATGGTGGTCGAAGTCAGGGATTTACTGATCGCGGAAGGGATTCCGTATGAAAATATCCTGGCCGAGATTTATTTCTGAAACCGGCCGTTTGAGCTGCAAAAACGAATAAAAATGATTCAACCGCTTTTTGGTAAAACACTTTCAGAGCTGCAGGAAATTGTTGTGCAAGCGGGGTTGCCGCGGTTTACGGCAGCCCAAATTGCCGATTGGCTCTACCCGAAACGGGTAGCCTCGATTGAGGAGATGACCAACCTGTCGAAAAAAGCACGATCCTGGTTGTCTGACCATTATGAGATTGGCGTCCGGATGCCGCAAAAAGTGCAGGTGAGCAGCGACGGGACCAAAAAATACCTCTTTGCTGCCGGAGCCGGAAAATTTGTGGAAACAGCCATGATCCCGGAAAATGACCGGGTAACGGTCTGTGTCAGTTCGCAGGTGGGCTGCAAAATGGGCTGTCTCTTCTGCATGACCGGCAAACAGGGTTTTCAGGCCCAGCTGACTGCCGGCGAGATTGTCAACCAGGTGCGCAGTATTGAAGAGGCCGGAAAGGTTACCAATATTGTATATATGGGAATGGGCGAACCTTTCGACAACCTGGAGCAGGTACTCAAAAGCCTTGAAATACTGACGGCTCCCTGGGGATATGCCATGAGCCCCCGCCGTATTACGGTTTCGACCATCGGAATTATCCCGGGGATGCTTACTTTTCTGGAGAGAAGCGACGCTCACCTGGCGGTGAGCCTTCATACTCCGTTCGACGAGGAGCGGCAGATGCTGATGCCGGTTCAGGTGGCTTATCCGATCCGCGACGTGGTAAATGAGATCAAAAGCTGGGATTTTGGCCGGCAGCGCCGTGTTTCGTTCGAGTATATCCTCTTCGGCGGGCTGAACGACACTCCCCGCCATGTCAATGAGCTGGTTCGTTTGCTCGACGGGCTCCGGTGCCGGATCAACCTGATCCGGTTTCATCCCATCCCGGGGACGCCGCTCCGGGGCAGCAGCGACGAAACGCTTTTCGGGTTCAAAGACCGCCTCAACGAGAAAGGGATCCTCACCACCATCCGCGCCTCGAGGGGCCAGGATATCTACGCCGCCTGCGGGTTGCTTTCGACCAAAGAGCTGGTGAAAAATGAAAAAGTATAGTATTTTTCTTTTTTGATGTGCTATTTTTAACCGGAATTATTACCGCAGAACTGTATCATGGAAAAACTGAACTGGATAAAGGATGTATTCGGGCCAAAGCTTGAAGTCAGGCGCGGAGCAGAAGTTGTAGGGTCCATTCAGTGGCAGAATATGCTCAGCAGTAAGGCAGAGGCCGTTTTCAACGGGAAGACTTTTTTTTTGAAACGCGAATTTTTTCTTTCCAAACTCGAAATTTACGATGGGAAAGATCAGTCGCTGCTCACCAGCGTGATGGTGAATCTGTTCAACCCCAAAAGCGATGTGATCCTGAATGGGAAACGTTTCGAGCTCGAAATCAAAAACTTCTGGCAATCGCGCTGGTCGTGGAAATTCAACGGGGCCGAAATCATCAGTTTTACGTCCAACGGCTTTGTTACCAAAGAGAAGGGCGACATCGAGCTGTTCAGCGCATGCAGCGAAGAAGTTGAAATTCTGATCCTGCTGGGGTTGTTCGTGCGCAACCAGTTTATTCTGTTTATGCTGCTGCTTCTGCTGCTGGCGATCCTCCTTATTTTCTGAAAAAAGAAAAATTTTTTCTCGAAGTTTTGCCGGAGACCGGCCGGATTTTAGCTTCTGTTTATTTCCAGTTGCGGGCAACCTTTTCTGCTTCGCGAAAAACCCGGAAGAAATTTCCGCCCCAGATTTTGGCGATCTCATTTTCAGAATAACCGCGCGCGAGCAGTTCGCGGGTGATGTTCGGAAACTGGCTTACATCCTGGCAGTCGGCCAGCGCCCCGCCACCGTCAAAGTCGCTGCCAATGCCTACGTGGTCGATTCCTGCCAGTTTTACTACGTGATCGATGTGGTCGACATAATCGGCGACAGTGGGTAATTTTTTCGGGTTGTTCTGTCGCATTTCATTCCATTTATTCCTGAATTCGGTTTTTTCGGCGTCGCTCATCTGCTCCGAGCGGGCGCGGTAAGTCTGGCGCATCTCCTGGTCTAACCGGTATCGGGTCGACGTGGTGTCGGGGTCTTTTACATATTCGTCGAGCAGGCAAATCTGGATAACGCCGCCCTTTTGGGCAAGCTGCCGGATCATCTCATCGGTCATGTTGCGGTTGTGGCGGGCAATGGCGCGCACGCTGCTGTGTGAGGCAATAACCGGAGCCGCGCTCGCCTCGAGTACCTCAAAAAATGCGTTGTCGGAGATGTGCGATACGTCGATCATTATTCCCAGGCGGTTCATCTCCCGGACCACCTGCCGGCCAAATTCGCTCAGTCCGTTGTGTTCAGGACCTTTCGGATCGGTGCTCGAATCACAAAGATCGTTGTTGTACGAGTGGCACAGCGTGATGTAACGGATGCCTTTCCGGTAAAACTCTTCCACACGCTCCAGCTTTTTGCCGATCGGAAACCCGTTTTCCATGCCGAGGTAGATGGCCCGTTTTCCGGCTTTTTCGAGGCGGGTGGCATCGTCGGCGGTGAGGGCCAGTTCAGCCAGGGAATCGTATTTTTTCATGGCCGCCCGGGAGGAGTCGATCATCTGGTTGGCCAGGCGGTAGGCTTCGTCGTAGTTTTGCGGGGTGCGGGGTTTTTGTCCGGTAAAAACGGCAAAAAACAGGGCATCCAGCCCGCCGGCTTTCATCCGGGGCAAATCAACCCGGCTTTGCGGCGCCTGGTGCCGCCGGCCAATATCGAACCCGCTACCCAGCATGTTCAGCGGTGTATCGCAATGGGTATCCACCGTTAAAATTTTTTCGTGCAGCGTTTCCATTTTGGGGGCTGCATGCTGGGAAAACCCTCCGGTGCTGAGCAGCAGACCCGAAACCAGGGTGAGGCATTTTTTCATCTTATTGATGTTCGGTTTTCAGGAGATGTTTCCATTCGGATTTTTGAGCCAGCGGCTGCGCCTGAATTTTACCGGGTCGCCGGTGATTTCAGCTGCAAACGCAGGCAGATCCTTTCCGTCGAAATTGCCGGAACTCATCAGCAACAGGTTTTTGCCGGCCCAGTTCATTTGCGAAAGGCGCTCAAACAGGGCGTCGGAATCGGTGGTGACCTCGAGGCCCTCCTGCGCAAAACCGGCGGCAACCATTTCCGGGGTGATGGGTTCCAGTTTTTTGTGTGCAACGGTGTGTGGGTTGAAATACACAAACGCCACATCGGCCGCTTCCATCGCATTTTGGTAGTGAGGCAGAAACTCTTTTTTCAGCGAACTGAAGGTGTGCAACTCCATGCAGGCCACCAGCTGCCGGTTGGGGAACTGTTTTTTGACGGCGGCGGTAGTTGCTTTCAGTTTTGAAGGAGAGTGGGCAAAATCGCGGAAAACAGTAGTGTGGTCGTTTTCAGAGAGTACTTCGAGGCGGCGGGCCGCTCCGGCGAAAGTCAGGATGGCGCGGTAGAACGCTTCGTCGCTTACTCCCAGGGCACGACAAACTTCGAGCGCTGCCGAAATGTTTTCGAGGTTGTGGTCGCCGAAAATATTGAGCCTGATCTCGCGTTCGCCCACCGTCAGATAGGTTACCTGGTCGCTCACCAGGTGCGGATGCGCGTTGTAAGGAAGAGCTGTTACGCCGCTGCTTTGTGCCGCAATCTCCCGCAGGTGGGGATCGCCGGCACAGTAAATCAGTTTTCCGCCGGGTTCGATGAGGGAAACAAATTTCCGGAACTGCTCCACATAATTTTCAAAGGTGGGAAAGACATTGATGTGATCCCAGGCAATGCCACTCAGTACGGCAATGTGCGGATGGTACAGGTGAAATTTCGGACGCGGGTCGGTAGGCGACGACAGGTATTCGTCGCCCTCAAAAACAGCGATCGTCGCCTCTTCGCTCAGGCCAACCATGGTTTCAAAACCGTCCAGCTGGGCGCCCACCATGTAGTCGAAATGACGGCCGTTAACCCGCAGAACGTGCATGATCATCGACGTGATGGTGGTTTTTCCATGGCTGCCGCCAATCACCACGCGGGTTTTGTTTTTCGTTTGTTCGTATAAAAATTCGGGGTACGAATAGATTTTCAGGCCCAGCTCGCGGGCTTTCAGCAATTCGGGATTGTCGGCGCGGGCGTGCATGCCCAGAATGACAGCATCCAGGGCGGAGTGGACCTTTTCCGGATTCCACCCGGTTTCCGCAGGAAGTAGTCCGTGACTCTCCAGCCGGCTCTTCGACGGTTCAAAAATTTCGTCGTCCGACCCGGTAACTTCGTATCCTTTTTTGTGCAGGGCAATGGCCAGGTTGTGCATGGCACTGCCGCCAATGGCAATAAAATGAACCCTCATCAGATTTCGCTCAAAATTAAAGGGCTAAAAATAAACATTGCTCCCGGAGAAAATGGTGTCGCCGGCTCTTTTTCTTTTTCCGGAATAGCTGAAATGAAGAGAAAACTGCGGTCAAAAAACGCTGTTTTCCTGTTTTGTTTTTCTTTCAAAATCGCTAATCTTATCCCGGTTTTTATCTTGAATCATGAACAGGAAAAAAATAACGGCAACCGTTTTTAACCGGAAGGTTTTGCTGATCTGGCTGGCCTTGTGCACATTTGGCATGACCGAGCTGCTGGATCGTTTCCCGGCCGTTACCGAACTGCTTTATGCGAACGGGTTGTACCGGCTGATTGCGCCGGCGCTTTCGGCGGTGAACCGGCTGGTGCCTTTTTCCCTCGGCGATCTGTTTTATCTGCTGCTCCTGTTGCTCCTGCCGCTGTTGCTGGTGTTGCTGTTCCTGCGGAGAATCCGGTTTTCTGTTTTTTTGCTGACCGTTTTGAACACGCTGGCAGCGGTTTACCTGCTTTTTTACTGGCTTTGGGGTTTTAATTACTATCGCCCCGAACTGAATCAGCGGCTCGGGATTACCCACCAGAAGGTGGCGCCCGGCGATTTTGGGAAGGTGCTGGAGACGATTGTGAAGCGGGTAAACGCCGAATATGTTGCCTTTGACCGGTTCGACGCAGAAAAGATTGATGCCGCCCTGGAACTTTCCTATCGGCAGTCGGCATCGTTTCTGAAGCTGCATTATCCGGCCGGAAGCCGTCGTCCCAAGCCGATCCTGTTCAGCGATTTTTTTGCACAGGCAGGCATTTCCGGATATTTTGGGCCTTTTTTCAACGAAGTACACCTCAACAGTCACCTGCTTCCGCAGGAATACCCCGTCGTCCTGGGGCATGAAAAAGCCCACCAGTTTGGCATTACCAGCGAAGCCGAAGCCAATTTTTACGGCTGGTTTGCCTGTGCCAACAGCGAAAACCGCCAGCTCCGCTACAGCGGCTACCTCTATCTGTTGCAGTATTTTTTGTGGTATTCGCGTGCAAACGACGAGATTCCGAAATTGAAGGTCAAACCCCGCCCGGAGGTTGTTGCCGACCTGCTCCGAATCAAAAATCACTGGAAGAGCCTGCGCAACGAGACCATGGATGAGATTTCGGGGCAGGTAAACGATGCTTACCTCAAAACCAACAAGGTGGAAAAAGGGATAGAAGATTACCGCGGGGTGGTGGGGTTTGTGATGGACTTTATGACCGATCCCAAACAGCGGAACAATCCGGAATTGAAGCGGCTTTTCGCGAAGTAAGCCCGGGTTAACCAGCTTTGCTTCTCAAATTTGCATTAATTTGGTCCAATAAACGGATAAAAATGGCAACAGACCTGGTAACCGTCAATCTGCAGCCGCTCGGAAAAACAGTGACCGTCAACCGCGGTACCTCGCTGGTGGATGTGCTGCACGAATACGGAGTGGAGTTTCCCTGCGGAGGAAAAGGAATTTGTGGAAACTGCCGGGTGAAACTCCTGCGCGGTGAGCTGAAAGCCGATCGGAACCAGCAGGAGAGGCTCGGCAAGCTTCACCTGTCCGACGAATGGCGGCTGGCCTGCTTCTGCGCGGTCGATTCGGATGTTACGCTGGAGATTGCGCAGCTGGAGTCGATCATCCTGGCCGATAACACGCCGTTTGATTTTTGCCCGGGAAACGGGTGTGGAATTGCCATTGATGTGGGAACCACTACGCTGGTGGCCCAACTCCTCGATCTGCAGACCGGCGCGGTGCTTGATGTCGTTACCGCGCTGAACCCGCAAACCCGCTTCGGCAGCGATGTGATTTCGCGTATCCAGAGCGGATTGGAAGGTAACGCCGGCGCGATGTGCCGCCTGATCCGCGAAAAAACCGGCGAGATGATCGTGTCGCTGCTGGCCGGCCGCTCTGTTGAAGTGAGCAAAATCGTGCTGGTCGGAAACACGGCCATGCACCATCTGTTTGGCGGTCTCGACCTTGCGCCACTCTCTTTTTTTCCTTTTGAATCGCCCAGCTTGTCGGCCCAGAGTTTTACTCCCGACGAACTGGATTGGAAGATTCCCGGCCGTCCCACCGTCACTTTTTTTCCATCCATCGGCAGTTTTGTGGGAAGCGATATCCTGGCCGGGATTGCCGCCACCCGCATGACTGAACGCCAGGAGTTTACGGTTTTGATTGATCTGGGAACCAACGGGGAGATTGCCTGCGGTAACCGGGATGGGGTTTTGTGCGCCTCCACGGCTGCCGGTCCGGCTTTCGAAGGAGCTTCCATCAGCCAGGGAATGCGGGCGGCTACCGGCGCTATTTCGTCGGTCACCTCCGGAAATGTCGGTCTCTGTTGCACGGTTATCGGAAATACCGCTCCGCGGGGAATTTGCGGCAGTGGACTGGTTGATGCAATGGACGTGCTGATTGAAGGGAGAGAGATCGGGGAGTTTGGTGAGATCCTCTCCGGAGAAGAGAAACTGCTGCTGCAGCATCCGGTTTATCTCAGCCAGCAGGATATCCGCGAGTTTCAGCTGGCGAAGGCAGCGGTGGCTACCGGCGTCTCCATTCTGCTTTCGCACCTGGGAATTACTTTCAGTCAGGTGGACCAGGTTTTTATTGCCGGGGGATTCGGGAATTACCTGCGGGCCGAGAACCTGGTGAAAACAGGGATCGTGGAGACCGATGCTTCAAAAATTGTAAAAGTGGGTAACACGGCCCTGATTGGCGCCAAAATGTTTTTGTTTGAAGAACCGGGGCATGCAGACCAGATCCGCCGGAAAACCAGCCATCTTAACCTGGAGTCTGATCCGCTGTTCCAGGAGATCTATATTGAAAAGCTGCAGCTGTATTGAGGTCTGTTGGCTGAAACGGCCAGGCGGATTTGCAACCGGGGACCGGAAAGCCGAAGGCGCCGGGAGCTCCTCCGGTTATTCGCAGGTGCATCGGTGCAGGCAATCCACAATCTGACTCAGGATATCATGTTTCAGGTAATAATAGGTGTTTTTCCCTTCGCGGCGCGAACACAACACGCCTTTGTCCTTCAGGATTCCCAGGTGGTGAGAAGTTGTAGATTGTTCAATGCCCAGTAATTCGTGGATTTCGGTAACGGTTAATTTTTTCCCTCCCTCCAGATGTTTCAGGATGGCAATCCGCATCGGGTGAGCGATTGCTTTCAGCATGCTGGAAGCCAGTTCCAGCCGGTTAATGTCCAACTCCTTGATATCTACCATTTCGTCATCTTAAAAAATACAAATATATAAATATTTAGGTTTTGTTTTTCGGACAGAAAATTTGTATTGATTATAAATAAGGGGAGATCAGCAAGGTACAGCGGTGTGCTATTTTGCTGTAAAAAATGGAAGTGGCCGTTATTTTTCGTTATTTTGGCAACAATGATACCGGCAAGGTGTTAAACATGCCGGAGGAAATTAGCAATTCGTCCAATAACAAAAAAAACTTCCATTTCAGGAGGAAAACGGATGACATCCTTGGAGATAATTAAAGCGCCAATTGCCGGCGAACTAAAAGATTTTGAACCCTATTTCCGGAATTCGCTGAAAAGCGATGTGCCTTTGCTGAGCACGATCCTGAACTATGTTTATCGTACCAAAGGGAAGCAGCTGCGCCCCATGTTTGTGTTTCTGTCGGCCAGGCTCTTTGGTGAAACCAATGAGTTTTCGCAGTTGGCGGCCTGTTCGGTGGAGCTGTTGCATACGGCCACCCTGGTGCACGACGATGTGGTGGATGAGTCGTACGAACGGCGCGGGCTCTTTTCGGTCAATGCCCTGTGGCGGAACAAACTTGCGGTGTTGGTAGGCGACTTTATCCTGGCCAGAGGATTGTTGCTACAGCTCGAAAGCCGGCGGTACAATTTTCTGCACCTTATTTCGCGGGCAGTGCAGGATATGAGCGAGGGGGAAATCCTGCAAATCAAAAAAAGCCGGAAACTGGATATTGATGCCGAAACCTACTTCGAGATTATCCGCAAAAAGACAGCTTCCCTCATCGCAACCAGCATGGCAATCGGAGCGGCTTCGGTTACCGATGACCAGGAGCTGGTGGAAAAAATGTACCGGATCGGACAGGATGCCGGCATCGCCTTCCAGATTAAAGATGACATTTTTGATTACCAGGAAAAGGGGATTATCGGGAAACCTATCGGCAACGACATCAAAGAGAAGAAGATCACCCTGCCGCTGCTTTTTCTGCTCAACAATTCGAATCCTGCCGAACGAATGCGTATTCTGGGCCTCATCCGGCGGAAAAATAAAAATACGGCAGCCGTTCGGGAGCTGATAAAACTGGTGGTTGAAAGAGGCGGCATTGAATATGCCACCCTGAAGATGAATGAGTTCCGGGAGAAAGCCATTGAAGGGCTTCTCGAATTTCCGGATTGCGAAGCCCGCCAGTCGCTTATTGAACTGATGAACTACATTGCCGATCGCAAAAAATAGATCTTCTCAAAAAGACCAGGATTCCAGGTTGATCTTCACCGCTGCCAGATAATCTTCGCGGCGTTTGGCTTTTTTGATCCGCTTGAACGTTTTGCGGGGATCCGGAAAAGCAAAAGAAAAATAACTCCAGAATTGCTGCATTTTGACAATCTCCTGGCGTGAAGGGGCCAGTCGTTCCGAATAGGCCTCAAACAGCTCGTCGTGAAAGGCCTGCAACCGCTCTCTTTTTTCTTCGGGTGCCGTCATGGTTCCGCAAATTTCTTCGGCCAGAAAAGGGTTCATCAAAATTCCCCGGCCGAGCATCCAGCCGGAAATGGGAGGTAAAAGCTGCTCTTTGCGTCGGAAATCTTCCACCGAAAAAATATCGCCGTTGTAAATCAGCCGGTGGGGGGTGTTTTCAGCAACGGTCCGGAAGAGCACTTCGTTTACCGTTCCTTTGTAAAGCTGGCTGGCCAACCGCGGATGGTAGATCATCTCTTTCAGCGGAAAGCTGTTCAGCACTGCCAGGATTGCGGGGAGTTCAGATTCCTCCTGCAGTCCGGTCCGGAATTTTACCGACACCTCCATTTCCGGTATTTCAAAGGCAGCCTCCAGGATTTTTTTCACCTCCTGCGGTTGCGGGAGCAGTCCGGCGCCCCGTCCGCGGCGGGTTACCATCGGGTAAGGACAGCCCAGGTTGAGGTTTATCTCGCGATATCCGTATGTCGTCAGCAAGGTTGCCAGGCTGACCAATTCGTCGGCCGCTTTAACCAGTACCTGCGGAACGGTCCGCACCAGCGAAGGATTGTTGTCGGGAAGGATTTCGCGTAACTCCCTTTTTGGCACTTCGCCGCCCTGAAGGGAGAGGTAGGGGATAAAACAGGCTTCAATTCCCCCAAAATGACGAAGGAAAACCATTCGGAAAGTAAAGTCGGTAAAGCCCTGTAGCGGAGCAAGGTACAACATAGTGGTATTGAAATGACGGTAAAAATAAGAAAATCGCCCGACAGGCGAACGCCCGGATTTTGTATATCTTTGCCGTGGTTTAAAGAAAAGCCATGACAACGGCAGTAGTTTTTCAGCGTGATACGGTGTTTGCGGAGCATCTCCGGGAGATTGACCCTCTTCCGGTTGCTGAAGTGGTGTTACAGGATACGAAGACCGGCGGACCGCATTTTCAGGGAGATACTGTCCAGGCTGTTATCCGTACGGCACCTACCATTCACCAGGTACGGTATCGTCAATGGCGGGAGGAGCAAAAATTGCTGATCGATACCTCGCGGTTTATCCAGCCCCGTTTTGATCCCGGGTTATTGAATACCGAACGGGTGGTGCGTGATCTGAAACTTCCGTCGCGGGAGGTCCGTTTCGTTTCGACTGACTGGCTGACCATTGCCCTGGTCGTTTCGCTGGTGCTTTTTACCTCGGTGAGACACAGCTTCGGCAAATATCTTTGGAACCTGTTTCAGTCAGTGCTGAACTATCCTGCCGCCTCGCGCATGTTTCGCGAGCGGAACCTGGCGCTGTTACAGGGCGCTTTTCGTCTCGACCTCTTTTTTTATATCATCCTGGCCGTTTTTATTTTTCAGTTGGCCAACTGGCTTCTGCCTTATCTGCCGGTAAGCGGCGTTTTATTGTTTTTAGTCAGCCTGGCGTGTGTAATCGTCTATTTTTTTCTCAAACGCACCGCTTACGCCTTTTTGGGGCAGCTGACCGAAGCCACAGCCGAAGCCGGCGAATTCCTTTTTAACATGGGGAACTACAACAAAGTGCTGGGAATCTCGCTTTTCCCGATCGTTGCCCTGGCGGCATATGCACCGGTTGCCTCGCCGCAACTGTTTCTGATCGCGGGACTTATTTTGGCCGCTCTATTTTATTTGCTGCTGCTTTACAGAGGGTTTTCGATTTTAATCAAAAAACAATTTCCGATATTTTATCTCTTTTTGTACCTTTGTACCCTTGAATTTTTGCCCTTACTCCTGATCTTGAAAATAGTGACGGTGTAAAAGCAGGGCAGGTTAATCTTAAAATAGCAAAGCGTTGAAAGTAAAGACGATTCTTGTTTCGCAGCCTGAACCGGCTACTGCCAAGTCGCCTTATTCCGAGTTGGCCGAAAGTACCAGCGTGAAAATCGATTTTCGTCCTTTCATTCAGGTGGAAGGTGTTACATCCAAAGAATTTAGGCAGACCCGTATCCAGATACTGGATCACTCGGCTGTTTTGTTTAACAGCCGCACCTCTATCGATCATTTTTTCCGAATTGCCCAGGAATTAAGGATTACGGTTCCCGACACCATGAAGTATTTCTGCATTTCGGAAGCTACCGCTTTTTATCTGCAGAAGTATATTGTTTACCGGAAACGGAAGATCTTTTACGGAAACGGTACCATGAGCGACCTGCTGGATGTAATGAAAAAGCACAAGGATGAAAAATACCTGGTGCCCCTCTCCGATATTCACAAACAGGAGATCCCCGGAATGCTTGAAAAGGGTGGGTTTAAATTTACCGAAGCCATCCTCTACAAAACCGTCAGTTGCGATCTTTCAGATCTGAAAGAGGTTAATTACGATATTCTGGTCTTCTTCAGCCCGTCGGGAATCAAATCGCTGTTGCAAAACTTCCCCGATTTCGAACAAAACGACACCCGGATTGCCTGTTTTGGGCCTACCACCGCCCAGGCCGTCCGCGAAGCAGGTCTGCGACTCGACATTGAAGCCCCCACTCCCGAGGCCCCCTCGATGACGATGGCCTTGGAGCAGTACATTAAAAAAGTCAACAAAATAAAATAATTGACAGAAAAATTTAACTTTGAAAGGCTGGCCTTGTCGCCGGCCTTTTTTGTTGCAGTACCATGAAGACGGCGCCCCGTTTTACCCTCGGTAAAGAGGAGAGGCTCAAAAGCCTCAAAGAGATCTCCCGGCTTTTTGCCGAGGGACAAAGTTTCCTTGTTTACCCGCTCAAAGTCGTGTTTACCGAGTCGGCCGTGGAAAGCCCCGTACCGTTGCAGGCGGCCTTTTCGGTGAGCAAGAAAAATTTCCGGCGGGCAGTGGAGCGAAACTGGCTGCGACGAAGGATGAAAGAGGCGTACCGCCTGCAAAAACCAGCTTTTACGGAAACCGTATCTCCCCGGAAAATTTCGGTCATGTTTGTCTACATCGCGCGCGAAAAATTGGAATTTCCGGTCATTGAAAAAGCAATGAAAACCGCCCTGAAGAAACTTTCCAAACCAATCTGAGGGGATCGTTTCTGCTGTTTGTTGGGTGAACAGGACAATCTTCCTTTTCAAAATCATGTTTTTTTCGTTATTTGCAGAAACCGAATCGGAGCCGAAAGAAGAGGAGAGGTGTTCCCGTGCGCATCAGTCGTCAGGAACAGATTTTCAGGTCAATCTCTCCGGGTTCGGTCAGCCGATGAGGAGTGCCTCATTGAATTGGGGTTGAAACAAATGAGAGTACAAAAATTTCAGAAACATAATTAAATGCGAATACCGATGAAGAAACTTTTTTTTACTGTATTGGGGCTGTTCCTCCTGGTCACCACCTTTGCGCAGCCCGTCAGAAAAGAGGTAGTATTACCCAACCTGCCCGGATATGAAACGTTAAAATGTGATTTTCACATGCACACCGTTTTTTCGGATGGCAGTGTGTGGCCCACCGTTCGTGTTGAAGAAGCCTGGGTAGAAGGTCTCGACGCCATTTCCATAACCGACCACCTGGAGTACACCCCCAAAAAAGAGTATTTGCCAGTCAACCACAATGCGCCGTACGCCATTGCCCAGCGGGCAGCCGAACAGGCCGGGTTGATCCTGATTAAGGGTACCGAAGTCACCAAGTCGATGCCTCCCGGCCATTTCAACGCCCTGTTTGTGAAAGACGCCGAGAAAATCTTCAATACCGATTACAAAGCAGCTTTGCGCGAAGCCAAAAATCAAGGAGCATACATTATCTGGAACCATCCGGGGTGGATTGCCCAGGCTCCCAACGGGGCCAAATGGATGGATGCGCACCAGGAGCTGTATGAGGAAAAGCTGTTTTCGGCCATCGAAGTGGTGAACCACAACGAGTGGTATCCCGAAGCGCTCGATTGGGCGATCAGCAAAAATCTGACGGTGATGAGCAACTCCGATGTGCACGATCCGGTTCCGGCTTATCTGGCCCGCGAAGGGATGGCTCACCGTCCCATCACCTTGGTCTTTGCCAAAGAGCGTACGGCCGAAGCCATCCGCGAAGCGCTGGAAGCCGGCCGAACCCTGGGATGGCTCAATGACCTGGTTTTTGGAAAGGAAGAGTGGCTGACGCAGCTGTTTTCGGCCTGCGTAACCACCAGCAAGCCGTTTTCTTCCAGCGACAAAAATATCAATGTGAAGCTGACCAACCTCAGCGATCTTCCTTTTGAGCTGATCAATAAAGAGAAAGAGAGCCAGGTGGTTCAGCTGCCGGCCCACAGTTCGGTGATGCTTACGTTGCCCAAAGAGGCACCTGCCAGGGTTTACAAGGTCAAAAACCTGTTCAGCGGTTCGGCCTCCAATCTGGAGGTGACCATCCGGCCCGCAAAATAGTCAGTCCAATTTTTCAGCGTCAGATTATGGATCCGGAAATTTTGAAAAAGGTGGAAGCCCTGCTTGCCGAAGCCGGTGAAGCGATTCTGTCGGTTTACGGGCAGCACCAGGTGGGGCTCGAATGGAAAGCCGACCACTCGCCGGTTACCCTTGCCGACCGGCTTTCGAGCGGGATCATCAACCGCCGGCTGGCCGCTCTTTTTCCTGATATTCCGGTGATTGACGAAGAGACTGAGGTGCCCCCCTTTTCTGTCAGGAAGGAGTGGCCGTGTTTTTTTCTGCTCGATCCGCTTGACGGCACCAAAGAGTTCCTCAAAAAAAACGGGGAGTTTTGTATCAACCTGGCGCTGATGGAAAACAATCTGCCGGTCGTCTCCTGGATTTACCATCCGGTGGGGCGGCGGGGGTGGTTTTGCCAGAAAGGGAAAAGTATTACGGCCTTCGGCGAACAGGCGGCGGCGGTTCCGCAGCTACAGTCAGGCGTTTTGGTAGCCGTTACCAGCCGTTCGCATCTTTCGCCCGAAATCTCCGGCATCCTTCAACGGATGGGAGCCCTTCATCCGCTCGAAATCCGGGCAACAGGCAGTTCGCTGAAACAGGTGCAGATCGCCCTGGGGGAAGCCGATCTCTACCTGAGCGGCAGCGGAACTTCGGAATGGGATACCGCCGCCGGGCACCTGATGGCCGAAAGTGGCGGCGGAAAAGTTACTGCCTGGGACTTGTCGACGCCGCTGCTTTACAACAAACCCCGGTTGGGAAACCCCCGGTTTGTGATGCTCAGCAACCGGTTTATGAACAGCACGTGGCTGCATGACCTGAGCGCAATCCTGCAGGAATCGGCTGGCGACCCAAGTTGCTGACAACCGGTTGTGTAAAACTTCTGAGCGGGAGGTCCGGTTCGGAAAAGGGTTTTATATATTTTAGCTAATTGAAATGTAATTTAAACGCAATGAAAAAGGTAGGTTTTTTGATTTTAATCGTCGGGGTAATGCTGGCCTCGTGTAAATCGACGAAAAAGGCGGCCCAAACTCCGTTTGAACCGGCTACACAGCAAACAACAACCACTACTGCCGCCCCTAAGGTTTTTTCGGTGCCTGAGGCCAAAGAAACAGCTCCGGCGGCTGCCAGCGATAAACCGATTTCTGTCAGAAAAGAATCTATTTCGTTTACCCAGCCCGAAGACCAGACCCAAAACAGCTTTTTTGTGATCATCGGCTCTTTCAGCAGCCTGGACAACGCCAAAAATTTCCGGCAGACATTGATTTCCGAAGGTTTTACGCCAATCATCCTGCAAAGCGGAACCGGTTATTACCGGGTTTGTGTCGACTCTTTCAAAAATGAAGCTTCTGCCCGCCAGCGGGTACAGCAGATCAGGCAGGGATACCCGAAGTATGCCGATGTTTGGCTGCTGATCAAGGAATAAAAGGACCGGCCGGAGCGGCTTCCGCTCTTCCGACTGAAAAGATGCAAGGTGAAAAGAACGCCTTGCATTTTTTTTGCCGGCACTTTTTTGTTAAAAAACATAAAAATCCCGCAGCCGCACTCCACGAGAGGCGAAAAGCAACAAAAAAATCTTTTACTTCGCTGAAATCAAGTTACATTTGTAACCATTCGCAACAGGAACATACTGATTAAGCCATGAAAAAAGAACAAACCACGGACGATAAGCAGCGGTTACTCGACGAACGTTACCTGAAAATGGCCACCATCTGGGCACAAAACTCTTACTGCAAAAGACGGCAGGTTGGTGCCTTGCTGGTGAAAAACAAAATGATCATTTCTGACGGATATAACGGCACGCCGGCCGGTTTCGAAAATGTTTGCGAAGATGAAAACGGCCAGACCAAACCCTACGTGTTGCATGCCGAAGCCAATGCCATTACCAAAGTGGCCAAATCAGGCAACAGCAGCGAAGGCGCTACCCTGTATGTCACCTCTTCGCCTTGCCTGGAGTGCTCCAAGCTGATTATCCAGGCTGGTATCAAACGGGTGGTGTTTACTGAAAATTACCGGATCGAAGACGGCATCAATCTGCTGCGACGCGCTAAAATTGAAGTGGTTCAGGTGGATATTGACCTTTTCAAATAGTGAAAAAGATGAATAAAAGATTTGTAATATATATCCCGCTGCTGTTGTCGGTAGCCTTGGTTACCGGCCTTTTTATCGGCAATTCGCTGAACCGCAACAGCCAGGCCGTGTTTAATCTCTCCCGGTTAAACCAGGGAAACAAGCTCAGCTCCATCATTGAGCTGATCCAGACGGCCTACGTTGACAGTGTCAACACCAAAGAGATCGTCGAGAAAACCATTCCCGACCTGCTGAAAAACCTTGATCCGCACACCAGTTACATCCCTGCCAGCGACATGCGGGAGGTGGAGGAGGAGATGCACGGCAATTTTTCAGGAATCGGCGTGCAGTTCAGTATTCAGGAAGATACCGTGATGGTGGTTGATGTGATTTCGGGCGGCCCGTCGCACAAGTTGGGGATCCTGGCCGGCGACCGCATTGTAACGGTCAACGATTCGGTGATTGCCGGCGTTAATATTCGCAACGAACAGGTGCTGAGACTTCTGCGCGGAGAGAAGGGCACCAAGGTGAAGGTTGGCATCCAGCGAAAAGGGTTCCCGAAGCTGTTTGATTTTGAAATAACCCGGGGAGATATCCCGATTTACAGTGTCGATGTTTCTTACATGATCGACAATGAAACCGGTTTCATCAAAGTGAGCCGGTTTGCTGAACAGACCTACGAAGAGTTTATGGCCGGCATGGAAAAACTCGATAAGGCGGGGGCGCAAAAGGTAATTGTCGACCTGCGCGGAAATCCCGGTGGTTACCTGATGGCGGTTATCCGCATGGTCGATGAGTTTTTGCAAAAAGGAGAACCGATCCTCTTCACGCAGGGAAAATTTCAACCCAAAAAGATTTACAACGCCACGGCCCGCGATACCTGGGACAAAAAAAAGGTTTTTGTGTTGATCGACGAATTTTCAGCCTCGGCCAGTGAAATTTTTGCCGGCGCCCTTCAGGACAACGACCGCGCCATTGTGATCGGACGCCGGTCGTTTGGCAAAGGACTGGTGCAGGAGCAGATTCCTTTCTCCGACGGATCGGCGATCCGGCTGACGGTGGCACGCTACTACACCCCCAGCGGTCGAAGTATCCAGAAACCTTACGATGAGGGTACCGACAAATATTACGAAGACCTCTACAACCGCATGGCCCACGGCGAATTTGAGGTCGCCGACAGCATTCAGTTTAACGATTCACTGAAGTACCATACCAAAAGCGGCCGGATTGTTTATGGCGGTGGCGGCATTATGCCCGATGTTTTTGTGCCGGCCGACACTTCCGGACGTTCCGAATATTTTATCAATATCTATCAGAAAGGGCTGGTTTATCAGTACGCCTTCCAGTATGCCGACCAGCACCGCACCCAGCTTAACTCCCTGAAATCGGCCCGCGAGATCGAACAATACCTCGAGCAGCAAAATGTGCTCGGCGATTTTGTGCGTTATGCAGCTTCAAAAGGAGTGGCGCCCGACAGCAAAGGGCTAAACGAGTCGAGGGTGATTATCCATACCCAGCTGAAGGCTTACATCGCCCGCAACATCCTGGGCGAGGAGGGATTCTATCCGATCATTCAGCAGATTGACAAAACGTTGCTGAAAGCCATCGAAGTTTCCCATCAAAACCTGCTGGTGGAAAATCTGAAATAGAAGAGATTTGCCGGGCCCCCGTTACGAAATCTCCAGCATCCGCAGGATCGGGGCTTTGGCTTTTTCGATCACATCGGCCGGAAGCGTTATTTCGGGTTGCTCGTGTTTCAGACAGAGGTAGAGCTTTTGAAGGCTGTTCAGCTTCATAAACGAGCAGTCGTTGCATCCGCAGGTGGAATCGACCGAGGGGGCGGCAATGAATGTTTTTTCCGGGCAGGCCTTCTTCATCTGGTGGAAGATGCCGCTTTCGGTGGCAACAATAAATTTCTGCGCGGCGCTTTTCTGTATGTAATTGAGCAGCGAGGTGGTGGATCCCACATGCCGGGCCAGCAGCAATACCGGTTTTTCGCATTCGGGGTGGGCAATAAATTCGGCGTCGGGATGCTGGTCCATCAGCGCCACAATTTTTTCAACCGAATACTGCTCGTGCACCATGCAGGCGCCGTCCCACAACACCATTTCGCGGCCGGTGAGGTTGTTGATGTAGTTGCCGAGGTTTTTGTCGGGAGCAAAGATCAGCGGCTGGTCTTCCGGAAAACTCTCCACAATTTTTACCGCGTTGGCCGAGGTGCAAATCACATCCGACAAGGTTTTCAGCTCGGCAGAGCAGTTGATGTAGGAAACCACTTTGTGTCCCGGATATTGGGCTTTAAAAGCGGCAAATTTGTAGGCCGGTGCCGATTCGGCCAGTGAACAGCCGGCCTTCAGGTCGGGCAGGATCACCTTTTTCGAGGGGTTGATAATCTTGGCGGTTTCGGCCA
The DNA here is from genome assembly GCA_029975525.1 of Prolixibacteraceae bacterium. Taxonomy (GTDB): domain Bacteria; phylum Bacteroidota; class Bacteroidia; order Bacteroidales; family Prolixibacteraceae; genus UBA1413. The sequence continues at coordinate 25,506 of JARKOX010000083.1, forward strand.
TAAAATGGACTCCCACAAAAACGATGAGGTCGGCCTGGGTTTTGGCGGCGGCCTGGGCCAGCCCCAAACTATCGCCTACAAAATCGGCAATGTCCTGCAATTCGGGTTCTACATAGAAATGGCTCAGGATAACTGCGTTTTTTTCCTTTCGCAACCGGTTGATTTCATCTGTCAGTTTCAGGCCGGGGTCAACCGGCTCGTCGATAAAACCTTTTTCAACCAGTAAACTATCGTAGGTCTGCATTTTCATCTTTAATCTTCCCTCCGGTTTAGGGCGCAAAAATATAAATTCCTGAAATAAAAACAGCCCTGCGCGTCAATTGTTTGCTTTTGCCGGAAAGCCTGCAGGGCGCATTTGCAAAGGCCAAGCGCATTTTGCAAAAATGCCTTCCCGAAGTTTTGCGTTCAGAAAGGCGTTTGGGGCCGCGACCGGTAAATGGTTTATTTGACAGAAAAAGTGTGCGTGGCTTTTCCGGTTCTTCCTTCAGCATCAGCGCCTTCTGCCCGGATCACAAAATCGGTTTTCCGTTTCGGAAGCGGAAGGGTGAAGGTGGCCGTTCCGTCTTTTGCAAAATGGAGGTGATGGTTCCAGAAGAGGGTGGCCGGCGGGTTTCCGGCATCGGGGATTGCTTCAGGAGAAGGAAAGTTCCGGGGCCTCCGGTAACCATTCTGGTAGATAATTTCGGGAGTGGCGACCGGATTTTCCGGATTTTTAGCGGTTTGTCCCTTCTTGGTGGTGATCTCAATCACGCCGACATTGTTGAAACCGGTGTATTTCTGGATGTCCATCGGATCGAGCGAGATGTTGATTCTGTCCACATCAAACGGGGAGAGCGCGTTGAGGATGTCGGCCTGGGTTCCCATTTTCTGGCCGTCGATCACAATCAGCGCCCCCGACTGAAAGTTGATGGAGTTGATGGTTCCGTAGAAGACAATCTGGCCGTTCATCAGGTTGTAGGGTTTCATCATCCGGATGACCTCGAGGAGGCTGGTTGCGGTAGCCAGCAGGTTTTTGTAGGAGTCGGATTTGACTTGGGCAGGCGCAGGTGCGGTTTTTACGGCGGGTTTGGGTTTTATCCTTTCCGGATGGGCCGCCAGGTAAGCTTGTCGTTTTTCGGGAGAAACGGCAGGAGTGGCAAACCGGTTATCCGCTTCCCTGATCTTCTGCCCGATCTGGTCGCTGAAGGTGGTGTTGAGTGTTACGGTACACGCTTTTTTGCCCCTTTCGTCGGTGGCTGTAATATTGAAAGCGCTGAGATCGGCTGCCTCGAGAGAGGGAAAGGCAAACCGGCCCTGGGCATCGGCCGAGGTGTTATACAATTGCATGTTTCGGCTGTTGAGGATGCTGATTTTGGCATTGGCCACCGCTTTCCCTTTGTTGTCGGTCACCCGCCCGCTGATTCCGGTTTCGACGGCCGCCGTTTCTGTCTGGCCTGGCTGCAGTCCGAGGACTTTTCCCCACGAGAAGTTTTTGAGCCGGCTGGCAATCAGCAGGTAGTCGAGGGCTGTTTCCAGGCCTGCTTTCGGATCCGTCAGCCCGGAAGCGTTGGGGACCGGCCTTTCCAGTTCGCTGTTCAGCAGCAGGTAGCCCGGCAGCTCTTCGCCGGCCGGCAGCTGCCAAAACGGGTCGATAACCGACAGGGTCGCCTTCGGGGTGGCCGGTTTTCCGTTTTCGTTGGTGGCTGCAACGGTAATTTGCACTTTTTCGTTGTCCTGCACTTCCGACGTGATGGCAAAAGACAACGTTTGGGTGGGAGGCCGGTAGAGAAGTCGTGAGGCCAGCGGTTTGCCGGCGGGATCAAAAACCGTAAGCTGCAGGATTCCGGAGGGAAGTTCGCGCTTCGGGATTTTGATCCGTGCCGAAGCCGCCACTTCCAGGGTGGCGCCCCATTCGAACGAAAAGCCGCTGGTTACGACCAGCACCAGCTGTTGGGAGACGCTGTCGGGCAGGAACAGGTCGGCGTAAATAAAATCGCTGTCGGTTTGCGGGACGGAAAGCGCCAGTTTGGCCGCTCCGGGTTGCGGCAGGCTGAAACCCTGTCCTTTCCCGTATTCGCTGGTGATGATCAGCCGGTACGACTTTCCGGGATCAGTCCGGAACGGGAACAACCCGAATCCGGGGGTGAAAGTATTGGTTTTTACCACCAGGTTTCCGTAGCTGTCGATAATGTCGGCCTGGATATCAACGGGACGGTTTCCGGGAGCGGTAACAGCATAGCCGATTTTCTGCGAAATATGGGCGAGTAGGGTGCCGCCTTCGGGGCGAAATTCCAGGCGGAGCTGGTCGGCCGAAGTTTTGAGCAGCCACTTTTTGGTCCAGTGGTTACCGGGAGGGGTTACCTGCAGCGCAAGAGTTTCCCGGCCTGTTTTTTCAGGAATTTTGACGGGAATGTGCGCGGTGCCGTTTTCTGTGCGGATTTTTCCGCCGGCAATGGGTTTGTCGCCCAGCAAAACGGTAAAGTTCAGCCGGTGTTTGCCGGCCGGTTTCCCATCAGGTCCGGAAGCTTTTAGCGTCAGTAAAACATCCTGGCCGGCCGGGAAAACCTCTTCCGACCCGGGAAACGTCAGGTCAATGTCGCCGGCGTAAAATTGTTCCACAACGATCGGTTTGATGAAGATCTCCTCCACTTTCTGTTGCAGCGGGGTGAAAGCGGCAAGATAGTAACGTCCCGCCGGCAGATCGGCCGACAGCTGAAGGTCGCCGGCTGCTTCCCCGCCTTCCGACAGGAATTTGTCGCCACTGATAAATGTTCCGTCGGCGTGGTAAAGGTTTACGGTTATTTCGGTGCTCAGTTGGGCGGGTGGCGTGCTCTTCCGGGTAAATTGCCGGGCGTTGAACCAGATGGTTTCGCCCGCGAGGTAAAGTTCCCTGTCGGTTTGCAGGTAGACTTTTTCGAAAGGAAAGGCCTGGTTGTAGACCGGCAGCTTCGCGGCGATTTTGTCGGGCAGGAGTTCCTGGGCACGTCCGGGGAAAAAGAGCAGGACGGCTGCAATAAGGGAGAACCACTTTTTCATGACGCTATCGGTTTATGTTGATTATTTCGGGCACTTCAATCTCCTCTTCCTCCTCCTCCGCTTTTGGCGGGACCAGGTTTTTGATGGCATTTCTCAGGTCTTCGTTGGGTTTGATGATGTTGAAAGCCCCCCAGAAATCTTCGTCGTATTTAAAATCGATTTCAACAAAAATGTCGTTGATGGTAAAAAGTTCTTTCACCGGGAAACGTTTGAGGTCGGTTGGGTAAGCATTGGTCACCAGCAGGTCGGAAATGCTGTGAAAGACCGAGTTGAAATTTTCCTGCCGGTTTCTCACCCTGAATTCGACCGAAGCGCGGGCGGTGTGCAGCAGCCACTTGTCGTAGTGGGCGTAGTAACTGACCTGGTAGTCGACGGTGACCGGTTTCACTTTGTACCCTTTGGGTTTTTTGCGGATCAGTGACTGTTCGGCCATGTTGAGTCCGTAATCGTCCAGGCTGAAACGGGCAAACAAAATGGCGTAGCTCTCGCGGTCGATGTACATTTCGCCGCGGAAACAGGGAAACGAAATGTTTTTGACCGGCCGGAAACGCACTTCGAAAGCCGGCCGGTTTTCGTACCACACCACCCGGTTCAGGGAGTATTTGTAAAGATGCTGAAACTCCCGGTCGATGAAGGTTTCCATGGTTTTGACCACATCGAGCTGGGTGATTGTGAAGGGACCGCCCTGCAGTTTGAAATTCACCCAGTGAAACGGTTTTACGTCGGGGCTGCGACGGGCTTTGATCAACCGGACTTTGTCGTCGCGCAGCATGTTGTCGTAAGGCGCTTTCAGGATTTCGAGCGCCGCTTCCGATACGTTGATGTAGGCCTCGTCCTGTTGGAGTGTTTCGCGGTAAAAGCCCGAAAGCAGATACGAATTTTCCGGGTAGTTGCGGACGATGTTCTGGCGTACCTTTTCCAGGATATCTTCTACGGAAATGGCTTTCACCTGCACCTCTTTGATGCGGATCGAAATGGGGGTGAGGAGGATCAGCTGTTCGGGCAGCAGGTCTGCAACCACTGCCTTGCGCCGGGCATACCCCAGGCACGAAAAGACCACTGTGTCGGAGAGGTTCTCTTCCGGAAGTTTCAGCAGGTAATCTCCGTCGCGGTTGGTGATGGTGCCGATCGGTTTGCCGAGCAGCGAAACCGTGGCATACTCCACCGGATCGCGGTTTGAACTGCTGATCACCCTGCCCCGCAGGTGAAGCAGCTTAACCGGGATGGTGTCGGTTTCGGCCGTAAGCTGTTCGGGGGTCTCCTCCTGGGCAGAGATGATGATGTGGTTTTCGCGGCCCGCCAGTCGGATCTCTTTCCCCGGGAAAAGTTCGTGAAGGATCTCACGCACGGTTTTATTGACGGCGGAGATGGTGATTTTTCCGGAGAGCGTGTCGGTCAGGGCCGCATTGTAGGAGAAGTAAATCCCCTGTTCGCGGGAAATCTGTTCGAGGATGTCGGCAGCATACTGGTTGGTGGCCTGAACAGAAATGATCCTGTCCAAAACAGCGTCACGTTGCTGCTGCCCCGGTGAATGCAGGACAAGCAGCAACGCGACCAAAACCAGTGCGGCACGGGCGGGCATCAGAAGATCTTTTTAAGCTCAAATTCAGTTTTGTATTCCTGTCCGTCGCGCAACACTTTGACCTTGATTTTTTTGTTTTCCTTGCTTTGAAGCAGCAGATTGATGTCGTTAAGCGATATGGCGTTGTGGTGGTTGTTGTTAATCGACAGGATCTGGTCGTTCTCTTTCAGCCCGGCAAAATAGGCCGGTGAGTTTTCGCGGATGTTACTGATGGTGTAGATCGGCAATCCGGGCATCGGGTTGGTGATCTCCATGCCACTCATGTTGTAGTTGAAATCTTGTTTCACTTCGGAAGTTGGGGTGAGGGTGAGCCGGGCATTCCGGTAGTCGATGGTTACATAAAAACGACGCAGGATCTCGGCTCCAAGCGTACCGTTGCGGTCGTTGGCCGAGATCAGCTGGTCGATAAGCTCGGAATTGGGGAAGGCGACGATGGGTTTGGAGAGCACCAGCGGGCCCACCCAAATGCCGTCGATCCGTCCTTTTTTCCCGTACAGGTCGCCGGTGAGGCCCCGTCCCAGGAAGGTTTCGATATACTGCTGCGGCAGTTTGATCCGTTCATCCGACTTGTCCGACAGCCAGATGGCGTCGCTGGCGCCGGTGTCCACCATCAGTTTGACCGGGACTTCCGTCATATCGTCCATCACAATGCTGGTGCGCACAAACGGTTTGTTTCCGTCGAAGAAGAGCGGCAGGACAATATCGTTTTTCCGGTCGCGGTATTTGTACGATTCGGGCCGGTAGAGCGTCAGCTTCTCGTTTTCATAATCGATTTTTACGATGTAGTCTTTGAACAGGTTAAAGCCGATCAGGCCGTGCACGGGGATGCCGAGCATGTGCGAGATCTGGAAGTTTTCATCAATAATCATCTGCACCTCCTGGTTGCGGGCGATCAATCCTTCGATGCGCATGGTGTTGTTGCCCGACCGGTAGGCGGTCAGGGTTTCGCCTTCGCCCAACCCTTTGATCTCAACCGGCATCATGTAGTTCAGATTCAGTTTGTTGATGAACGGCAGCTCGGTGATGATCGGATAGCGGACGCCGGTGTCGAGGATGAAGTTCAGCGTGTCGGAATCGTTGATGGTTACCGGAATGATGATCAGGTTACTGGCCGATTTGAATTTGATGGTCACCGATTTGCGTTTGGGGCTGTCCATCATAAATCCGCGGTTGGCCGCGTAGAAGTCGCCCGAGCTTCTTTCGTAATTGATACTCTCTTCCAGCGGAACATAGTCGCGGACCACCAGCAGGTTGTCTTCAATTTCGAAGAGCAGGTAAAAGTCTTTCATCAGCTTGTCGAGCACAAACTTGATGGGTTTGTTGGAGATGTTGAGGCTGATTTTTTTACCTTCCACAATGGACGAGTTGTACGAATAGTCGATGTTGAGATAGTTGCAGATCTTTTCGATGACGTTGGCCAGCGGTTCATTTTCAGCAAAAATGCTGATGTTCTGGTCCAACGCCGAGCTGCTTTTTTTGGGTTCCTGGGCGCGGAGCGGGACAGGAGTAAAAATGGCGAGCCACATGGCAACGGCCAGCAGGGTGAGGATGTTTATTTTCAGCGTTTTCATGGCGCGTTTTTTTATTGGTTACATGTTTCGGCTGGTGAAAAAGTATTGTCCGTTTTGGGCCGAAAGCTCCAGGTTGAAAGTCAGCCGGATCACTTCCAAAATGAAATCAATCGACTGGTCGTTGAAATGAGCGGTCAGAACCAGCGTGTTGAGTGCAGGGTCGGAAACCTGGATGTCGATGTGGTAAACCTTCATCAGGTTTTGAAACACTTCGCTGAGTGGCGTCTGGTTAAAAACCAGTTCGCGGGTTTTCCAGGAGATCACGTTGGGATTGTCGTTGGCCAGTTTTACCAGCTGGTTGTTCTGGTTGAAGAGGACCCCTTTTTCTCCCGGATCGAGGACGACCTGCGAGGCGCCGCCGCGTTGGGCCTCCGGACTGGTAACCTGTACTTTTCCGGTAGCCACCACCACTTCCACGGTTTCGGTTTCGGGATAGGCACACACGTTAAACGAGGTTCCCAGCACCCGGATGCGGGCTTTGCCGGCCGAGATGACAAACGGCCTCTCGGCGTCGGATTTCACTTCAAAAAAAGCTTCCCCTTCGATGCTCACCTCGCGGGTGTCGCCCGTGAAATGTTTCGGATGGGTCAGTTTCGACTGGCTGTTGAGCGTTACCACCGTTCCGTCGGGCAGGGTGATGTTGGTCAGCACCTGTTTGTCGGCAGCGGCAATTTCGCAGATGACGGCGGTTTTTCGCTGCTGATAGCCCAGGTAGTAACCCACGGTGCCCAGCGCCAGCGCGAGGACCACCGAGGCAGCAATCTTCATGAGCCGCGGAGTGAACAGGCGGATGGCCGGTTGCGTTTTGCGCGATTCTGACGGGGCGGCCGGGTGAATGGCCGCCTGCATCCGACACCAGGCAGCTGCCGGGTCGAAGGGGCGGGTTTGGTAATACAGTCCGGCTTTTTCCAGCACCTGGCGGCTGGCATTCAGCTCGTCGAGGTTTTCGCCTGTCTGGCCAGACCAGGTTTCCACTTCACGACGGGCGGCCTCATCCGCTTCACCGGTTAGATAGCCGGCCAGCAATTCCCACCTTGCATTCTCTATTTTATTCGGATCTTTCATTTCGCAGGTATGACAGTGGATTTGATTTTTACCCCTAACCGGGGTGCAGGAATTCTGAAAAAAAAGAGTAAAAGGGTAAAGTTTCGAAGCTTTTCGCGGAGGGTTTTCAGGGCGAGTCCCATCTGGGTTTCAACTGTTTTGACGGAAATTTCGAGCTGGTCGGCAATTTCGCGGTATTTGAGCCCCTCTTCGCGACTGAGGCGAAAAATTTCGCGCCGTTTTTCAGGCAGCTCTTCAATACACGCTTCAATTTTTTCGGCCAGTCCCGGCTCCAGAAAAAAACGGTCGGGGTCGCTCTCTTCCCTGAAATTCTCTTTTAGCTGCCGGGCGTGCTGCCGCCTCACCTTTTTGTGTTCGAGGAGGTTCAGGCAGTGGTTGTAAACCGAGCGGAAGAGGTAGTTTTTTACAGAAGATTCAATTTTGATGGTGTGGCGGCGTTCCCAGATTTTTACAAACAGTTGCTGTACCGTTTCTTCGGCCAGGCTGTGGTCTTCCAGAAAGTGGTTGGCATAGTGGCAAAGCGAAGCATAGAAGGTGTCGAAAAGAGCTTTAAAAGCCACCTCGTCGCCGTTTTTGATTTTTTCAAACAGGATATTTTCTCTGTCGTCGTTCATTTTTTTGGTTCAAGCGGTTGGTTTTCATCAATAGTTAAAGGTAGTAAAATGAATGAAGAATTTTTCAGCCGGCCAGTGGGAAACAGCTGTTTATGCCTGGAAAGCAACCAGGGGACGGCCATTTTGAGAGCAGGGATTTTGCTCCGGAAAATTCAGCGTCACGGAAGGGGAGGTGATGAAAAAAAACAGGGAGCGCTTCTTTACGAAACCCTCCCTGTTTTTGAATGAAAAGCAGCATTTGTTACGGATGCGGGGAGTCCTGAACGGCCTCCGGGGCAGGCGGTAACGAGCCGGTCCATTTTTTAACGCGGTAGTTGATCTTCAGGGTGAGCATGTACATCGCCGGAGAAATAACCAGCGTGAGGAAAGTGGCAAACGTCAATCCGAAGATGACCGTCCACGACATGGGGCCCCAGAAAGCCACACTCTCGCCGCCGTAGGAGATATCGGGCGCAAAGCGGGTGTAAAGTCCGAAGAAATCGAGGTTAAATCCGATGGCCAGCGGCACCAGTCCCAGCACGGTGGTGATCGCTGTCAGCAGGACGGGGCGCAACCGGGTGCGGCCGGCCAGCACCAGCGTTTCTACCTGCACAGCGGGCGGCAGGAATCCTTCCGGATCAATTCCCAGCTCCTCTTTTTTACGGATGCGCAGCTGGTCGATGTAGTCAACCAGCACAATACCGTTGTTAACCACAATTCCGGCCAGCGAAATGATCCCGATGCCGGTCATGATGACCACAAACTCCATTTTGAAGATGGCCAGCCCCAGAAAGACGCCAATCATACTGAACAATACGGTGGTGATAATAATCAGCGGGCGGATGAAGGAGTTGAACTGGGTAACCATGATCAGCATAATCAGCGCCAGGGCAACCAGCAGGGCAAAGAAGAGGAACTGGCTGCTTTCGGCCTGTTCTTCCTGTTCGCCGGTGAAATTGAAGCTGTAGCCGCTGGGCATGTTGTATTCGGCCAGCAGCTGTTTGATGCGGGCGTTGATCTGGTTGGCATTGTAGCCTTCTACGACATTCGAGGTGATGGTGATCACCCGTTTGTGGTCTTCGCGGCTGATTTTGTCGAAAGTGGTGGAGTATTCAAAACCGGCCACTGCCGAAATCGGAATTTTATTGCCGTTGACCATTACTTTCTGGTTCATCAGGGTTGACACGTCGTTGCGGTACTCTTCCTGCATCCGCAGGAAAATGTCGAATTCGTCCTCCCCTTCCTTGTAGCTGCCCACTTCGTAGCCGTAAAGTGAGTTGCGCAGGGTGGCAGCAATCTGCTGGGTCGAAAGTTCGTAAAGCCGGGCGCGTTCGCGGTCGATTTTTACCAGCATTTCGGGCTGGTTCACATTGATATTGAGTTTGAGTTCGTCGATTCCGGGGATTTTATCCTGTTCGATGATCTTCAGGAAATCGTCGGTGATTTTCAGGAGGGTCGAAAACTCATCGCCCGAGATTTCGATGTTGACCGGCGGCCCGACCGGTGGTCCGTTTTCATCTTTTTCCACATAAATTTTTGCGCCCACAAAACCGTGCAATTTTTCGGTCAGCTCTTTCATGATGGCGGTGGTGCTGATCCCGTCGCGCAGTTTATACTCTTCAAACGAGATCATGGTGAGCGATTTGTTGGGACTGGCGTCGTTTTCAAAAAGGCCGCCTTTGCCGTTGCCCACCGTGGTGGTCACCGATTTGACGATTTTCCGGTAGGGATCAACGGTTTGGCTGATGATCTGCTCCACTTCGTGCGAAACCTGGTCGGTCTTTTCAATAGCGGTTCCCAGTGGCAACTCCATCGTGACGTAGATGGTTTGCGGATCGGTGCTGGGGAAAAAGAGAACCTTCGGATTGCTGGCGAAGTAGAAAACAATGGAAAAAATGAGCAGCAGAAAGGTGCCCGCCACATAAAGAAGGGGGCGATAGCCGGTGAGGGCGTGCCGCAGCTGGCGGGAGTAGACCTCTTCGAGCCAGACCAGAAACCGGGTCTGGAACCAGCGTGCCATCGGGCGGAAGATGAAGATGTTGGAGGCTGTCAGCAGGGCAATGGTAACCAGGATGTTGCCAACCAGATATCCTTTGACGAGATAAAACGGAATGGAGGCCGCCGCAAAAATAGCGGCCCATTTGAGCGATTTTCTCCAGTTCAGCCGGCTGCGGATATCTTCAATCTTCATGTAGCCGGCAATAAACGGCGGATTGAGGATCAGCGCCACAAACAGCGAGGCGGAGAGGACAATGATCAGGGTTTTGGGCAGGATTTTCATAAACTCGCCGGTAATCCCTTCCCACATCAGCAGCGGGAAAAAAGCGGCCAGGGTGGTCAGCGTGGAAGAGATGATCGGGTAGGCAATTTCGCTCGCCCCTTTTTTGGTGGCATTGACCAGCGTGTAGCCGTGGCTGTGCAGCCGGTAGATGTTTTCGACCAGCACAATGGCATTGTCAACCAGCATCCCCAGCGCCAGGATGAGCGAATAGAGCACCATGTTGTTGAGCGTCGTGCCGCTCTGCTGGAGCCAGATAAAGGAAATGAACATGGAGAGCGGAATGGCCAGCCCGACAAACAGCGCATTGCGGAAACCCAGGAAGAGGAAAAGAACGAAAACAACCAGGATAACGCCGAAAATGATGCTGTTTTCGAGGTTCTGGATTTCGTTGCGGATATAATGGGTGTTGTCGTCGGTGACAATCACTTCCAGGTTTCTGGGCAGGTATCCTTTCTCTTTTTGTTCTTCGATGGTTTTCAGTACTTTGTCGGACGCGTTGAGGATGTTCTCTCCCGATTTTTTGGTTACCGAAAGTGTTACCACCGGTTTGTTGTTGAGCCGGGCGATGGTCGATTTTTCCTTGTAGGTGTCTACTACACCGGCCACATCGCGGATGTAAACCGGCTTGCCATTGTTGATCTTGATGATGGTGTTGGCAATTTGGTCCATGTTGGTATAATCGGCTACGGTGCGGATTACCCGGCGGGTTTTGTCGGCGGTGAATTCCCCCGCCCCCATGGTGATATTCTCCAGCTGGATGGCCAGCGCAATGTCTTCGAAGCTCATTCCGCTCGCTTCCAGTTTGTACGGGTCAACATTGATCTGGATTTCGCGTTCGTCGATCCCCCGGATGTTGGCTTCCGAAATTTCGCGGAGGCTTTCAAACTGATCCTGCAGCAGTTCGGCATATTTTTTCAGTTCGCGCATGCTGAAATCGCCCGAAATATTGACGTTCATGATGGGGAACTCCGAAAAATCGAGGTCGAGTACCAGCGGGTCGTCCTCTAAATCGCCGGGCAGGTCAGATTTGGCTTTGTCCACCCGGTCTTTGGTGTCCTGCAGCGCCTGTTTTACCGGGATGGTCGTGTTAAATTCCACCACAATAATGCTCACATCCTGGTAAGAGGCCGACGAAACTTTTTTGATCCCCTGCATCCC